>CAJZFM010000280.1 GCA_915070235.1 uncultured Capnocytophaga sp.
GTGTGTAATTTTTTTCTCATAATTAATTAGTTTTGCTTAACATTACAATAATCATTTTTTTGTCTTAATTAGGTTTTTTTACATGGGGCAAAAGTAAGAATTTTTTTATAACCTACCAAATAGTCTCTCTCTATCAGCATGGAAAGTTTTTGAAAAATAGGCTTATCAACTGAGTTATTAACCGTCATACAAAAAATATATAAAGTTTTCCTTAACAAACAGCGCTTATTATGACATACATATATAAGCTTTTATTAAGAAAATAGGGGGTAAGCCCCCCATTCAGGAGAAATTATGCACAATTGGTGATTCTTTGTTAATAACGTTGTTATTTTTGCCATTTTTTAATCCAATCGGCAAGGATTTTTGACCAATCATCGCGGTCATTTAGGCAAGGAATACAGTTATAGCTCTCTCCACCGTGCTCCAAGAAGGTTTCTTTGCCTTCCATGGCGATCTCCTCCAAGGTCTCCAAGCAGTCGGCTACAAAGGCAGGAGTTACAATGGCTAACTTCTTCACGCCTTTTTGGGCAAGTTGTTCTAAGGTAGCATCGGTATAGGGTTGCAACCAAGGATCACGCCCTAAGCGGGACTGGAAGGAGGTGCCATAGCTCTCTGGTGGGAGTTGTAGGGTATTGGCAATGGATTGTGTCAGCGCATAGCACTGGTGCCTATAACAGTACTGATGGGCAGGAGAGAGTGTATTGCAGCAAATATCGTTGATTTGGCAATGCTCACGGGTTATATCGGACTTATAGATATGCCTTTCGGGAATCCCATGATAGGAGAAAAGTAGGTATTCGCCTTCCTTATAGTACTGCTTGATAGAGGTAGCCAATACCTCTATATACTCAGGTTGGTTATAGAAGGGGGGTAGCTCCGAAAGAGTGATATGAGGATATTTTTTCTTGATGATTTTATGAGCCAATACTGAAATAGTCTCCGTGGTGGACATAGCGTATTGTGGGTAAAGGGGTACCAATAGGATTTGAGTAACTCCCTTTTGAGAAAGCGCCTCAATAGCCGAAGCTATGGAGGGATTTCCGTAACGCATAGCCATTTGTACGGGGATATCTAACTGGGCTTGTACCTTTTGGGTAAGGTTACGAGTATGAATAATAAGGGGAGAGCCCTCCTTAGTCCATACTTTCTCATAAGCAGCAGCAGATTTTTTAGGTCGGGTACGTAAGATGATGCCTTTGACCAGCAAAGCACGGCTCAAGTAAGGCAAATCTATCACCCGTGGATCCATTAGGAACTCGTCCAAATAAGCACGTACGTCCTTGACAGCCGTAGAATTAGGTGAGCCCAAATTGACCAAAAGAACACCTTTTGACATTCGTTTGAAATTTGCCACAAATATACATACTTTTTTATATTTTTTCCTATTTCTTCTATTTATTTTTTCTATAGTGAAAATTATTACCTCAGCCCTTGTAAATAATTCTTATGTTAAGTTAGAAGAAGAAAACCTACGAGGGGATAAGTAAAAAATTGCCCCCTAAGAGGATAGGAGGCAATTTTCAGCAATAAATAAATGGAAAACTATTTCTTTAACAGATCTCTGATCTCGGTAAGTAGCTCTTCTTGAGTAGGGCCAGCTGGTGCAGCAGGAGCTTCTTCTTTCTTGAATTTATTGATGCCTTTAACCAATAAAAATAGTGCAAAGGCTACAAATAAGAAGTTAATTACTGCCGCTAAAAATTTTCCATAGGCTACGCCATTCCAGATAAGGGCGTCGAGCTTATCCACTTGAGCTGCCTTTAGCGCAGGGGTAAGCAATAGAGGTGTGATCACATCAGCTACTAAGGAAGATACAATGGCTCCAAAAGCAGCCCCAATGATTACCCCTATAGCCAAATCAACTACATTGCCTTTTACAGCAAATTCTTTGAATTCTTTTAAAAATCCCATAAATAACAATTTGTTTAAATTCTGCGGCAAAAATAGAATATTTATTTGATATGACAAAGAAAATTTACAAAATATAGAAAATAAGCCCAATATTGAGCAGATAACTCTGTAAGGATTCTCCACCTTGAGTATAAGTGTCTCTAAAGAGAGGGCGTAGGCCATACTGTACATATATATTCCATGTGTTGTGCCCTATGGCTGCATAGAGGCTGCACTGGAAGCCCTTGAGCACTTCGGGGTGGAGTGTGTAACTTTGGGATTCGCTACTGAGCCTATAGCGTGAGGAGAAGACGAGGGAGGGCTTCACCCCTGCATAGATACGCCAAAACTTATGGGTATAAGGGGTGGAGGTACGCCAGCGAAATTCTATAGGGAAATCTACGGCATACTGTTCGTAATAGTTCTTTTGGATATGTTCGTTCTCAATGGATACGATGTCATACAATAAGCCATTACTCCCTTCTTGGGCTTTGAGGTTGATATAGGTAAGCTGGTAAGAAAGGCCTACTCCAGCGGCCAAACCTATATTTCGAGCTTTATTCAAGGGAATATCCCGCTGGTAGCCCCCGAAAAAGCCTCGAGAGAAACTGTGTTGCTTGATGTCATCAGGCTTGGAAATGAGCCAGTTATAAGTTATGCCTAAGTAAAACTGGTCTTCAAGGTAAAGGGAATCCACCTCTTTGGCTACCTGTAGAGAGTCTGTTTGTGCATAGGTTGCCATAGAGAGCAGGCAACCGATCCAAAGCATATAGAACCGCATGTGCTATTTTTTTATAGGCAAAAGTACAAATTTCTAATAGAAAAGGTTTCTTTTTTAACAGAAAAAACGTATCTTTGCACTTGTAGAAGTGAAGAGAGAGGAGTGAAAAGTGTTTAATTAATAGACTAATCACTAACCACTAATCACTAACCACTAACCATTAATCATTGAACATTAATCATTATTAAAGTGAATATACTTAGAAGAAATCGTAGGCTACGTGTCAATGAGACCATACGTGCCTTAGTGAGAGAAACAACAGTAACCCCTAACGACTTTATCGTGCCGCTATTCGTGGTGGAAGGTAAGGGGGTAAAGGAAGAAATACCTTCCATGCCTGATTATTACCGCTATAGCTTGGATATATTGGCCAAAGAGGTGAAAGAACTATGGA
>CAJZFM010000281.1 GCA_915070235.1 uncultured Capnocytophaga sp.
TAGCGGCGCATGGACTCATCGTAGCCAAAGGTAGAGGTTGTAGCTCCTATCTCAGCCCCCATGTTACAGATTGTACCCTTACCAGTACAAGAGAGGGATTGAGCACCTTCGCCGAAGTACTCCACAATAGCACCTGTACCCCCCTTTACGGTAAGGATATCAGCCACTTTGAGGATTACGTCCTTAGGGGCAGTCCATCCGTTGAGCTTACCAGTGAGTTTGACCCCGATGAGCTTAGGGAATTTTAGCTCCCAAGCCATACCTGCCATCACATCTACCGCGTCGGCACCTCCTACACCTATGGCAATCATACCTAAGCCACCTGCATTGACAGTGTGGGAGTCAGTACCAATCATCATTCCCCCAGGGAAGGCATAGTTTTCCAAGACAATCTGGTGGATAATTCCAGCCCCAGGCTTCCAGAAACCAATCCCATATTTGTTAGATACAGAGGAAAGGAAGTCAAAGACCTCTTTGGACTGTTCGGTAGCCACTTTAAGATCTATTTCGGCACCTTCTTTGGCTTGGATAAGGTGGTCGCAGTGTACAGTTGTAGGTACAGCCACTTTGGATTTGCCAGCGTGCATGAACTGCAAGAGTGCCATTTGAGCGGTGGCGTCCTGACAAGCGATACGGTCAGGGGCAAAATCCACATAATCTTTTCCTCGTGCAAAGGCCTGGGTAGGTGTTCCTTCCCAAAGGTGTGCATAGAGGATTTTTTCAGCGAGGGTAAGGGGGCGGCCTACGATGCTACGTGCCTTATCTACTCGCTCAGGCATATGGTCATATACCTTTTTTATCATTTCAATATCAAATGCCATACGTTGTTAGTTTTTAGTTTTTAGTTTTGAATTTTTAGTTTTGAGTTATTGTAGAGGTAAATTGTCATTCGTACAAGGGAGAATTACCATTTACCCCTACAAACAAATTATAAATCATTAAAAATTAGCCATTAATAATTGAATTAAGTGTTTGGCTAGGGCGCATCACCTCAAAAGTTAGTGCTTCATTGGGGTGATAGTAGCCTTGTATATCTACAGGCTTGCCTTGCACCTGCATAAGTTCGCTTAAGATTTGTGCCTCATTATCGGCCAAGGCTTTGGCGATAGGTGCAAATTCTTGGGCGAGAGTACTGTCCTGAGTTTGTGAAGCTAAAGCCTCAGCCCAGTAGCGCGCCAAGAAGAAATGGCTACCACGGTTGTCCAAGGTACCTACTTTGGATTGGGGAGATTTGCCTTCTTCAAGGACTTTGCCTACAGCTACGTCCAAAGCATCAGCGAGTACCTGTGCCTTGGGGTTTTTGTAGGTTTGTGCGAAGTGCTCCAAGGAAGCGCCCAAGGCGAGGAACTCCCCAAGGGAATCCCAACGCAAGTGATTTTCTTGGAAAAGTTGTTCGGCCAGTTTAGGCGCAGAGCCACCCGCACCTGTTTCAAAGAGTCCGCCGCCGTTCATTAGAGGAACAATAGAAAGCACCTTGGCACTGGTACCGAGTTCCAAGATAGGGAATAAGTCAGTGAGGTAGTCGCGCAAGACATTACCAGTAACGGAAATGGTATCCAATCCCTTTTTAGCTCGCTTGAGGGAGAAAAGGGTAGCCTCTTCGGGGGAGAGGATATGGATTTCCAATCCTTCGGTGTCGTAGTCATTCAGGTAGCGACCTACTTTCTTGATAAGTTCATGATCGTGAGGGCGAAGGGTATCCAGCCAGAAGACAGCAGGAGCGCCTGTAGCCCTTGCACGGCTTATGGCGAGCTTTACCCAGTCTTGTACGGGAGCATCTTTCACTTGGCACATACGCCAGATGTCGCCTCGCTCTACTTGGTGAGAGAGATATACCTTGCCATGTACCCCTACTACACGTATTTCGCCGTCTTCAGGTACTTCAAAAGTCTTGTCATGAGAGCCATATTCCTCGGCTTTCTGAGCCATGAGACCTACATTGGGTACGGAACCCATAGTGGTAGGGTCAAAAGCCCCATGCTCCTTACAGAAGTCTATCACTACCTGATATACTCCTGCATAACTACTGTCGGGTAGTACGGCGAGGGTATCTTGGGTTTGCCCTTTGGCGTCCCACATTTTCCCTGAATTGCGAATCATGGCAGGCATGGAAGCATCTACAATCACATCGTTAGGGAAGTGTAGGTTGGTGATGCCCTTGTCGGAATTGACCATAGCCACAGCAGGCGCCTCGGCGAATACCTTTTCTATATCTTTCTCAATAGCAGTTCTTTCTGCCTCGGGGAGGGAGCTTATTTTGTCTAAGACATCGGAGAAGCCATTGCGTGTGTTCACTCCTAAGCGCTTGAAGGTATCAGCATATTTGCTAAGAAGTGGCTCAAAGAAAGTTTCCACGGCATAGCCAAAGAGAATAGGGTCGGAGACCTTCATCATGGTGGCTTTCAGGTGCAAAGAGAGCAATACCCCTAGCTCCTTAGCACGGGCAAACTGCTTTTTATAGAAATCCAGTAAGGCCTTTCGGCTCATTACCGTAGCGTCAATAATCTCTCCTTCTTGTAGAGGGAGGTTGTCCTTGAGCAGTTGGGTTTTACCAGAGGCAGTGAGTAGTTCTATACGTACGGTGTCGGCAGCTTTGAGGGTTACTGACTGTTCGTTATGATAGAAATCCCCTTCGTCCATGGTAGCTACAGCGGTTTTGGAATCCTTACTCCAAGCCCCCATACTATGCGGGTGGGTTTTGGCATAGGCTTTGACCGCTTTAGGGGCACGACGGTCGGAGTTACCTTCCCTAAGGACAGGGTTTACTGCACTTCCTTTGACCTTGTCATAACGTGCTTTGATAGTCTTTTCTTCTTCCGTAGCAGGAGCTTCAGGATAGGGGGGGAGGGGATAGCCTTGTTTTTGCAATTCGGCAATAGCCGCCTTGAGCTGAGGTACAGAGGCGCTGATATTAGGCAATTTGATGATATTGGCCTCAGGGGTAGTGGCTAAGTACCCCAACTCATCTAAGTCATCTTTCACCTGTTGCTCCTTAGAGAGCCATTCGGGGAAAGCTGCCAAGATACGTCCTGCCAAAGAAATATCCTTCAGCTCAAAGGTGAC
>CAJZFM010000282.1 GCA_915070235.1 uncultured Capnocytophaga sp.
GAAAGCTCTTCTATCGCGATATCAAAATCTACCTATATCCTATGCGCAATAAGGAGACAGGACAGATTATAACCAGCAATAATATCCATGTATCACCTCGTATGAAGGAGCTGTATAAGTTCTTCAAGTTCAACGAGAAAGTGGTGGATATAGAAAACTACGATGCCAAGAACTTGGACATTCGTTCGCGTGAAATCGTACAACAGATAAAAAGCGGACAAGAAGGCTGGCAATCCGCACTGCCTAAGGGAGTAGCCGAAATAATTGAGAAGAATGGCTATTTTGGCTGGAACAAAGATAAGACTAAGTAGAAGAAAGTCTAAAAATAAAGAGTGTTGCCCCATGAGCAACACTCTTTCTTATTTTACATAGTTTGGAAAAATGCGTCCATTTTTTCTTTTTCCTCTCTGGCCAATTCAGGGTCTATAAGAATACGCCCACTGTGCTCATCGGTGATGATTTTCTTGCGGGTAGAGATTTCCACCTGTACTTGAGGAGGAATTACAAAGAAAGATCCACCAGAGGCACCACGCTCTACAGGCACAATCGCTAAGCGGTTCACTACACTATTGCGAATACGTTGGTAAGCACTCAAAAGGCGTGGCTCTATCTGTGAGGAGATTTCTAAGGATTTTTTAAGGAGGGTTTCCTCGTCCTTTTGAGTCTCTTCAAGGATAGAGGAAAGCTCTTCTTTCTTGTGGTGTAGGTGCTTTTTGCGCTCTTCAAGCTGTTCCTTTATCTTGGCGATAGAGAGTTTCTTTTGCTCAATATCCGCTTTGAACTCTTTGAGATGTTTTTCAGCCAATTGGATTTCAAGTTCTTGGAACTCTATTTCTTTTGAAATAGCATTGAACTCACGGTTGTTACGCACATTCTTCTGTTGTTCTGCATATTTTTTGATAAGGGCTTTACTCTCCTCAATAAGGTTCTTTTTTGCAGAAATATCCACATTGATCTTGTCAATATCACTGGTTAGGCGTTCTGCACGGCTTTCTAATCCAGCTACCTCATCTTCTAAATCTTCTACTTCCAAAGGGAGTTCGCCACGTACATTTCTTAGTTCATCTATTTTGCAATCAATGAGTTGCAAAGCATATAGGGTTCTTAGTTTGTCCTCTACGGATACTTCTTTTTTTGTCATAACTATAAGTAGTTGATAGGATTCGTATTTGTATTCGCTAAATAAAATGCAAAGGTACTAAATTTTTTTGTAAGTTGTTCCCATAAAAGCAATTTTGTGAATTGTTCGCTTTCATAGTGTCCTATATCGGCCAAAAGCAGCCGTCCTTCGGCCTTGAAAAATTCGTGGTACTTAATATCGGAAGTGACGTAGGCATCGCAACCAGCGGCTATGCAAGCCCCTATAGCATCGGCACCACTTCCCCCCAGTACGGCCACTTTTTGTATCTTTTTTCCTAAGAGAGCAGAGTGTCGTACACAAGCGGTTTGCATGCGTTCCTTTACAAAGTTAAGGAAAGGGAGTTCTTCCATAGGTGTCTCCAGATAGCCTATCATACCTAGCCCTATATGCTGGTGCGCATTTTCTAGGGTATAGATCTCATAGGCGACTTCCTCGTAAGGGTGATGAGTGAAGAGAGCTTGTAAGATACTACGCCTGAGGTGCTTAGGGAAAATAACACTGATACGGGTCTCTCCTTCGCTATGAAATACTTCAGGCGCTCCTATAGTGGGGTGACTCTGGGCATTGCCCATATAAGTACCCATGCCTTCTGTATTGAAACTACACTTGGCGTAGTTGCCTATATTTCCTGCACCTGCAGCAAAGAGGTGTTCTCTTAGGGCAGCGGCATCCTTGTGGGGTACATAGGTTACCAATTGTTCTATCGTATGGGCTTGGGGGAGGAGTATTTCTCGGTTGGAGAGTGCTAAGCGATCACAGATACGGGCGTTGACCCCCCAGAAGGAATTATCCAAGGCGGTGTGTATCGCATAGATAGCGATATGGTGCTCTATGGCTTTGATAACGGTGCGTTCCACATAGCTGCTCCCAGTGAGTCGCTTAAGACCACCGAAGATGATCGGGTGAAAACTTACAATGAGATTACAATCCCGTGCTATGGCCTCTTCAACGACCGACTCTAAGGTGTCGAGAGTAATGAGCACTCCACGCAAAGGCGTATCGGGGTTTCCTACCAGTAGGCCTACATTGTCGAAATCCTCCGCATAGGTAAGGGGCGCAAGGGTTTCCAAGTACTGGATAACATCTTGTATTTTCATTGTAGCAAAAGTAAATCAGAACAAGGGTATTAGAAAATATTGTCTTCGGTGAGACTGCTCACTTTCAAGTATTTAGAAGAAGCTAAATATCTCTTGTTGGTGTAATAGGCAAAGACCATAGTTCCATCCTTGATAGTTTCAATAACCTCTTTGTATATGTTTGTAGGCAACACAGGACAGCCCAAGCTACGGCCAAAGCGTCCGTTTCTCTTTAGGAAATCCTCATTCATATAGTCGGCTGTATGGATAACGATACCGCGCTTATAGGCATTGGAATTGTAGTTACGTTCGTTGCCATAAAGTTTTAGACTAAAGCCTGCATCACCATTGTAGGTCTTGCCAGTAACATAGAACCCCAAGCTACTCTTGTGGGATTCTTCCTCGTTGGAGAAATAAGTGGAGGCGGAAGTACCTGTCTTCTTGCCATGTGCTACATAGGTATGGTAGAGGATTTGTCGGCTGTCTAAGTCTATGGTATAAAAGCGCTTCTTGTCGCTGTCTTTGGTGAAATCAATGATAGAAAGCAGGCGCTTGTCATTGAGCTTGTTCTGTAACTTCATGTTCTGATAGCCGATATAAGCATATCTGAAAGCCTTGAAGTCAAGGTCATGCTCACGCCCTTTGATATCAACATACATTCTTTTGATAGCATATTCAAAATTCTCATGAGGGGACAGTAAGCTATCAAGTACAATATTAGAAAGCTTTGGCGAGGTAGCTTTGGATTGCTGCCCATAGAGGGTAGAGGCGGCTATAAAACTAAAAAAAGATAGCGCATATAAGGTTATTCTTTTCATATTAAAGAGAAGTTTATTGATAGGTGT
>CAJZFM010000283.1 GCA_915070235.1 uncultured Capnocytophaga sp.
AAAAATAAATGAGAATGATTATAATCGAATTTTTGTAATGTCAGATATTCATGGACAGTATGATTTGTTTTTGAAAATGCTGGATAAAATTAAATTAAAAAGAGAAGATTTACTTGTGATTATAGGGGATATTTGTGACAGAGGTAAAAAGTCTTATGAAATTTATATGAAATGTATAAAAATGAGAAAACTTGGGTATAACTTAAAGTTTATTTTGGGAAATCATGAAGATATGCTTCTTGAAGACTTGGAAAATGATTATCCATTAAGATATGAAACAGAATATTCAATTTATAGACATTCTAAATATTTTGAAAATAAAACGATGACAGAATGGCACCAAGAAAATTTTTTTGATGAAAAAATGTATTTCTCAAAATTTTTTTTATAAGTCATTGTATTTCAGTGATAAAAAACTAACCACTAATCACTAACTACTCATTGCTAAAAATTGGTCATTTGTCATTATTGTTGTATCTTTGCCCCTCAAAATGTCATAAAATAATGAAAGCAGGTATTGTAGGTCTCCCCAATGTGGGAAAATCAACGCTATTTAATTGTTTGTCAAATGCTAAGGCACAGAGTGCTAACTTTCCTTTTTGTACTATAGAGCCTAACTTAGGGGTGGTCAATGTTCCCGATGCACGCCTTGAGAAGCTTGAGGCTCTCGTTAATCCTGAACGCGTGCAACCCGCTACTGTGGAGATTGTGGATATAGCAGGATTGGTAAAGGGTGCCAGTAAGGGCGAAGGTCTCGGTAACCAATTCTTAGGAAACATACGTGAGTGCCATGCTATTATTCATGTATTGCGTTGCTTTGACAATGACAACATCATCCATGTAGATGGCTCTGTTAATCCCATTCGTGATAAAGAAACTATAGATATAGAACTACAACTCAAGGACTTAGAAACTGTAGAGAAACGCCTTGAGAAGGTGACCCGTGCTGCCAAGGCGGGCGATAAGGTAGCCCAAAAAGAATTGGCGCTCTTGGGTCGCTATAAGGAAGCACTCCTACAAGGGATTTCAGCACGTGCGGTAGAACTAAGCGAAGAAGAGCAAGAGCTTAGCCAAAGCTATCAACTGCTTACCGCCAAGCCTATTCTCTATGTCTGCAATGTAGATGAGGCGGCAGCGGCCAATGGTAACAAATATGTAGAGCAGGTAAGGGAGGCCGTCAAAGGCGAAAATGCCCAAATTATCGTGCTTGCCGTGGCTACCGAGGCGGATATAGCTGAATTGGAAACCTACGAAGAGCGCCAGATGTTTCTGCAAGACATGGGACTGAGCGAACCAGGGGCATCGGTGCTGATTCGTGCTGCATATAAGCTCCTAAGCCTACAAACTTATTTCACGGCTGGAGTGAAGGAAGTCCGTGCTTGGACGATTCCAGTGGGTGCTACAGCCCCTCAGGCAGCAGGGGTGATACACTCCGATTTTGAACGTGGATTTATCCGTGCCGAAGTGATTTCCTATGAGGATTTTATCACCTATGGCAGCGAAAGCAAGGTCAAGGAAGCAGGAAAAATGCGTGTAGAAGGGAAAGAATACATTGTCAAAGATGGGGATATTATGCACTTTAGATTCAACGTATAAAAGTGAAGAATGTATAGTGAAGAGTGAAAAGTCATAATGGTAATTTTTCACTCTTCGTTTTTCACTTTTCATTTTATTTTGTACATTTGCCCCGAAATTTTATAAGTAACATCGTGAAAATATCAAAGGAGGCTAAAACAGCCATTATCGTTCTCATAGGTATAGCAAGCTTTATTTTTGGAGTAAGCTTTATCAAATCATCGTCTCTGTTCAATACGGATAAGGATTATTATGCAATCTTCTCTCATTCGGCAGGCTTGCAGTCAGGTACCAATGTTACCGCCAATGGGGTAAATATAGGTACTGTAAAGCAGGTAAAGATAGATCCACAAACCGCTAAGGTCATTGTGTCCTTCTCGGTGAAAAAGGACTTTACTTTTTCCAAGAGTACCAAAGCGGAGATCTACACCAGCCTTATAGGCAATACAGGGTTACAGCTCTTGCCAGCCTTAGATGGGGCAGCGCTTGCTCAAGCGGGGGATACCTTGCCCTCACATATCCAAGCCAGCCTTATGGATGCCATAGGGGAGAACTTAGAACCAACAGCTAAGAACCTCAATAAGGTACTCACCTCGGTGGATTCTCTGATGGTAACTTTCTCTTCCACGTTCAATGCTAAAGCACAACAGGATATCAAGGAGAGTTTAACCAACCTGAATGTTACTTTGCAGAATATGAACAGGGCTTCAGTAAGCCTTAATAACCTCTTGGCCTCCTCTCAGGCTCCTTTGCATAAATCATTGGCCAATGTGGAGACCCTCTCAGGCAATTTTGTACAGCTCAGCGATTCACTCTCTAAACTACAAGTAGGCAAACTTGTATCTCAGGTGGAGGGAACTCTCAATCAAGTGAATGGTCTTTTGCAAAAAATAGAAAAAGGCAATGGTACCGTAAGCAAACTCCTTACAGACCCTAAGCTATACAACAACTTACAGACAGCCACCTCCGAACTTGGTTTGCTTATGGAGGATATACGCCTAAACCCTAAGCGTTATGTACATATCTCTGTTTTTGGTAAGAAAAACCAAGAGTACGAGACTCCTAAAAAAGTAGAAACACCTATCTCTGAAAGAGCGAATAACGAATAGTGAGAAGTCAATAGCGTACTTTACTATTCACTCTTCATTTTTCACTCTTCACTAAAAACTAACTCCTTGTTTATTCTATTAGTCATAGTGGGCATTGCCCTTTTTGTGCGCAATATGCGTAGGCTTCGCCGTAATATTTGCTTAGGGACAGTGGTAGATACCTCTGACCATAAGCCAGAGCGGCTTTTGCGTATGCTTCGCTTGGCGTTAGGACAAGGGAAAATGGGCGTACGTCCTGTGGCAGGACTGTTACACCTTTTTGTATATGTGGGCTTTATAGTGATTAATATAGAGGTCTTGGAAATCCTTATAGATGGGATTTTTTCCACTCACCGCGTCTTTGGCTTTATGGGCACTTTCTACAATATCCTCA
>CAJZFM010000284.1 GCA_915070235.1 uncultured Capnocytophaga sp.
ATTTTACATCTATTTCTTGTAGCTACAAAGATAAGAATTTTTTATCAAATAGTAGTCATTGTTCATGAAAAAATTTTTAGGAAAATAAATTTTTATAAACAATTAATTTATAAGTATTTATTCCACATATAGTATCCAAACATCTTTTACTTTCTGCAAATCAGGGTTAAGACTGCGGGCGGTATTGATTTCTTGTTGTTTTTTGAAAGCTTCTGCATAGGTAGGTGCATAGAGTGAATAAGCGTAATATAAGTTCTTTTCAGCATAGAAGAAGCTACCCTCGGCACGCATACCTTTCTGTCGTAATCCGAACATATATTTCTCAGCATTTTCTTTGTTGGAATAGACTCCCAGTATAAGGTAAAATCCTTTTTTGACACTTGTAGAGGTAATTCTACGTACATTATCAGGAATCTGTTCAGTTTGTCCTGTCTGAGCAGCTTGTGAGGCTTGTGCTGTAGTGGTTGTTTGTCCTGCAGGGGCTTGTTGTACAGGGGTTTTTGCTTGACCAGTAGTACTTGTCTGAGCAGTAGTACTTGTCTGAGCAGTAGTACTTGTCTGAGCAGTAGTACTTGTCTGAGTAGTAGGATTGGCTTGTTGAGTAGCTTTTACATCTCCAGTGGTAGTTTGGTTGGCACTGACCACAGCTTGTCCTGTAGGGGCAGGTTTTGGGGTTGTTTTCTTTCCTAAGAGCCTATCTACTTCTTCATCGCGCAAGGAAGTACTTTCTTCTGTGTTGATTGCCAGCCCCATTAGGAAAGTATAATAAGAATCACTTGTAGAGGAAAGGCTTACACGTAGGTATTCATTGCCTATAGGGAACACTTCAAAGTCATAGTTAGGAAGCTCTACCGAGAATATATCAAAGCCTAAAGTGTTTTTGCTATTTGGTTTTCTTTGTTTGATATAGTCTTCACCATAGGTGATGGAGCTATTGAAGAAGTTCTTTATCTTCCTTGTTTTTGTCTCCAAATAGAATCCTACCTTGTCGGAGAATACACCTACCTTGTTCTCTCCTTGGTTGAAATCAGCATCCAATACAGCTCCTACCAATCGGGGAAAAGCTTCCTTGACAGAAGGGATTTTATAGTTGGTAAAGGCGATGTTCTTATTGCCTTTCACTTCCAAGAATCCGTCTTTTATATCCAATTTTCTAAAGGGTTCAGAGGCATTTTCATAGGCAATAACCAAAGACCAACCAGCGCAAGAGCCTCCTTCTACACTTCCTCTGGCTGCTCTTACATTGGCTACAGTATATTCTCCATCAATGTGCTTATTGCTCTGAACGAGTTTGGTAACATCGGCAAACATGATATAGGGAGCGTTCTTGCCCATATAGCGGGAATCTGTATTGCCATCAAATACATATTCTCCTTTTACAGGGGTATATTTTCCTTTAGGCACTTTCAGTAGTACCTCCTCTACCGATTCTCGTTTGGTATCTTTGGCTACTGATTTTTTGGCCACTACCTGCCCTTGTTCGTAAGGGTAAGTGGCTGCCCAGTAGAGCCCTGCGAATAGGATCTTACTATTCTTGGGAAGGAATACACTAGCTGTGCTGGATGAGAAAGTTTTCTTATCCTTATCTACATCTATATATTCCATTACTTGGGAATCGTTCAGCTTAAGTCCGCCTATCAGATCATTGTAGGGAGTATTGGCATCAGCTTTTCCTTCCTTGCGGTTTAGGATATTATTTCCTGTAATGGTGATATTTCCTTTGGATAACACTTTATAACGAGTGGTGAGGGTATCGCTCTCCTGCGCCCATAGTAGGCTTGTAGCGCTTAGGCAGAGGAGTAGACTGTAAATAATTCTCATATACACTTTAAGTTTTATTTGTAAATTAACGAATTTGGAGGCAAATATACGTAAAAAATAATATTCTTTGAAAAAATGATAATAATATATTTTATCTGAAAGCATTCCAGCCTCTGGCTTTCAGTGGAATAGCTTCATTGGCACGGGTAATGAGGTTGCAACCTTGGGCAGGTTCCGTGATATAACCAATGACGCTAAGGTTGGGGTTACCCTTGATTTTGTCATAGTCCGAGGGGGCTATGGTAAAGAGTAGTTCATAATCCTCTCCGCCACTGAGGGCAACCATGGTACTACTTAGGGTAAATTCTTCACAAGCGTTAATTAGGGTTGGGTCAAGAGGTATCTTTTCCTCTACTAGGCGACACCCGACATGGGATTGTTTGCAGATATGCAATAGTTCAGAAGAAAGCCCATCGCTGATGTCCATCATTGCTGTAGGCTGTACGCCCAATTTTTCAAGTAGTAAGACGATATCCTTGCGAGCTTCGGGCTTGAGTTGTCTTTCTATAAGGTATTGATAACTTTCTAAGTCAGGTTGCATATTGGGATTGACCTTGAACACCTCATTCTCTCGCTCCAGTACTTGTAGCCCCATATAAGCACTACCTAAGTCCCCACTCACTACAATAAGGTCGTTCTCTTTGGCACCATTGCGATAGACAATCTTCTCTTGTGGAGCCATACCAATGGCGGTAACCGAGATGATAAGTCCTCTTGTGGAGGAAGTGGTATCTCCGCCTACCAAATCCACTTTATAAATATCACAAGCCAAGCGGATACCCTCATAGAATTCCTCTAAGGCCTCCACAGGGAAGCGATTGGAGACAGCAAGGGAGACTACCACCTGAGTGGCTATGGCATTCATGGCATAGATATCGGAGAGATTGACCATAATGGACTTGTAACCTAAGTGCTTTAGTGGCACATACGAGAGGTTGAAGTGTACCCCCTCTATCAAAAGATCGGTAGATATAACGGCTTTCTGAGAGCCAAAATCAATAACTGCTCCATCATCGCCTATACCCTTAAGGGTGGAGGGATTTACTATGGGGAAATCCTTGGTCAGATGATCTATCAAGCCAAACTCTCCCAACTCTGAGAGGTGGGTTCTATGGGTGTTTTTGTCCTCTAACATCTTATCTTAAAATATTTGGCACAAATGTACAATAAAAATGATTAACTACTCATTATTAGTGATTAATTAACGTTGTTTTTAGCT
>CAJZFM010000285.1 GCA_915070235.1 uncultured Capnocytophaga sp.
AGGCGCCTTCTCATACCGTCCATTTGGGAACTATCAAAAGTGAAGACCAAGTGATAGATGAGTGTTTGGCAACGATTTTCAAGGGAAAGAAATCCTATACAGGTGAACCAGTGGTAGAGTTCTCCTGTCATGGTAGTCCTTATATCATTCAGGAAGTGATCAAACTATGTTTGTCTCACGGAGCAAGACTGGCAGAAGCAGGAGAATTTACCAAGCGCGCTTTTCTCAATGGAAAATTAGCTCTTAACCAAGCCGAAGCGGTGGCTGACCTGATTGCCTCGGATAGCGAGGCGGCTCACCAAGTAGCTTTGCAACAGATGCGCGGAGGTTTTACCTCCGAGATAGAAGGACTTAGACAAGAATTGCTTAACTTTGCCTCGCTGATAGAATTGGAATTAGATTTTTCAGAGGAAGATGTGGCCTTTGCTGATAGACGTCAATTGGAGCAACTTTTGCAAAGAATAAAAACAACTCTGCAAAGACTTGTGCAATCTTTCTCCGCAGGCAATGCGATCAAGAATGGAATACCTGTAGCTATTGTAGGCAAACCCAATGCAGGCAAATCAACTCTGCTTAATACACTGCTCAATGAAGAGCGAGCCATAGTATCGGACATAGCAGGAACGACACGCGATACAATAGAGGAAACACTCCATATAGCAGGGGTTACTTTCCGCTTTATAGATACCGCAGGAATTCGTGATACGCAGGATAAAATAGAGGCCATAGGAGTAGAAAAGGCTAAAGAAAAGATAAAAAAGGCACAGATAGTGCTCTATCTCTATAATGAAAAAGAGAATACCACCGATGAAGTAGTCCAATTTGTACAAGAAAACTACCGAAAAGGATTAAAAATATTACTTTTACATAACAAAACAGATAATGAATATATAGGTCTGTCTGATTTTGATAAAGAAATAGAAGAAAAACTAAACCATAAAGAACAAAAATATGGTTATGGTCAGCTAAGAATCTCGGCTAAAGAAAAAATCAATATAGAAGCACTCAAAGAGATCCTTTCTTCCTATGCCAAAGAACTTACCACAACAGAAAGTGCAACCATTATTACCAATATCCGTCATTTAGAAGCACTTCAGCAAACTCTTATAGCTCTTGATAGGGTAGAGGAAGGTCTTGCTACACAGCTCTCAGGGGATTTGTTGGCTATAGATATACGAGAGATGCTCTATCACTTAGGTAGTATCACAGGAGCGGTGAGCAATGACGAAGTCTTGGGGAATATATTTTCTCGTTTTTGTATTGGTAAATAAAGATTTTTTTGTAATTTTGTGTTCTTATAATCCTAAATTCCTGTAACGCTAAAAAATGAAGAAGCTAAAATTCCCTACGCCCTATACCGTCCTTGTGATAGTAATGTGCTTGGCAGCTGCTCTTACCTATCTGCTACCTGCAGGAGGGTACGATACCCTTTGGTATGATAAGGACAAAGATGTATTTGTTATCCAAAGTGCGGACAAGACTTATGAAGAGGCCGCTACCAAAGAGACTCTTACCAGCCACAATATCTCCATTGGCTTAGAGAAGTTCAAGGAGCAGAAAATCAAGAACCCTATCTCTGTCCCTAATACCTACAAGCAGCGGGAGGCTACCCCACAGGGCTTTTTGGAAATCCTTTTTGCTCCAATCAAGGGGATTTATGAGACGGTGAGCCTGATTCTCTTTGTCCTCTTTATAGGAGGATTCATTGGTGTCTTCAACAGTTCGGGGGCACTGAACGAGGGAGTGGGCTATTTAGCGCATCGTTTTAAGGGAAAGGAAGGGATACTTATTATTGTACTCTCCACTCTTATGGCATTAGGGGGTACTTCTTTTGGTTTGGCTGAAGAAACTCTGGCCTTTTACCCTATGTTGGTGCCTATCTTTTTAGCAGCGGGGTATGACTTGTTAGTGCCTTTGGCGGTGATTTATATAGGAGCCAATGTAGGTTCTATGGCCTCCACTACCAATCCATTTGCAGTAATTATTGCTTCCGATGCAGCAGGGGTGGATTGGACTTCAGGTCTTACTATACGTGCGATAGCATTGGTACTATGCCTTGTTATCAGTATTATATATATCATTCGCTATGCAGAGAAGGTAAGGAAATATCCTGAAAAATCGTTAGTTTATGGAGTAGCACTTCCTGAAATCTATGCCACTAATACGGCTGAGACGACCACTAAACTCAAAACTTCCACCAAGATACAGCTATTTATATTTGCCCTGACTTTCATAGTGATGATCATAGGTGTTTCCCAGTGGGGCTGGTGGTTCCAAGAGATGACAGGTCTCTTTTTGGTAGCAGCTATAGTGATAGCTATAATCCAGCGTACAGGTGAACAACCCTTTATAGATCATTTCCTTACAGGCGCGAGAGACCTTTTGGGAGTAGCCTTTATCATAGGGATTGCCAGAGGGGTTTCTTTTATCCTTAACGAAGGACAAATATCAGGTACTATCCTCTACTACGCTACTGAACTTGTACAAGGCATGTCGCCTATGGTTTTCTTGCCTATACTCATGTTAGTTTTTGCTGTATTGAGCTTATTTATTGCATCTTCTTCGGGTATGGCAGTGCTTACCATGCCTATTATGGGTGCTTTAGCCACTGTCGTAGGGATAGAGGGAGACAAGGTAGTGAGTGCTTACCTCTTTGGTATGGGAATCATGGGACTCATTACTCCTACAGGTATGATACTCCCTTCACTGACTATGGTCAATATCAACTATAACCAATGGCTTAAGTTTGTTTGGCCATTGATTGCTATCTTTACAGTAGTACTGACAGTTTTGCTATGGTTCTAATGAGTGAAGAGTGAAGAGTGAAGAGTGAAAAGCGAAGAACAGTTAATATTTTTATAAATAGTTTTTATTGCAGAAAAAGTAGTAATATAAACGAATCACTCAAGCACAATTAGATGCTTTATTGCGATAAAATAGGCACAATAGTAGAATAAGCTATAAAAAGAGGCTAACCTTTGGGATAGCCTCTTTTTTCACTTTTCACTTTTCACT
>CAJZFM010000286.1 GCA_915070235.1 uncultured Capnocytophaga sp.
ATGTAAAATCCAAGATGCTCACTCGTGACCCTGAGCAACAGCGTGCTTACGATACAGACCGCTTTATCACCCGCTCTATCAATGGCAAACTCCTTATTGACCTTGCCAACGCAGGCAAGCGATTGGTGGAAGATGCCGCAGCCATCACCACCCCTACCCTACTGCTTTCGGCAGAAAAAGACTTTGTGGTGATTAATCGCCAACAGAAACAATTCTATGTAAATCTTTCTTCTAAACTGAAAGAATTTATCACCTTGGAAGGCTTTCACCATGGAATCCTCTTTGAGCAAGGCAGGGAAGAAGTGTATAAAATCCTACAACGCTTTATCCAAAAGGCTTTCTCAACACCCCTTTCTACCCCTACGCTTGCCCCTGACCTCTTTACTCAAAAGGAGTTTGAGACTATGCAATACGAGCTTATCCCCAACGGAGAAAGGTGGTACTACCGATTTGAGAAATGGGCATTGGGTAAGTTTGGGCACTTGAGCGAAGGTATGACCGTTGGGCTTACCCACGGATTTGACTCTGGTGCTTCTATGGATTACATATATAAAAATACGCCCCAAGGCAAATGGGGCATAGGTCGCTGGATGGACAAGCGCTACCTGAATACCATAGGTTGGCGCGGGGTACGTATCCGAAAGGGACACCTATTACAACAAGTAGAAAAAGCTATACAAACCCTACAAGCACAAGGGAAGAAGGTGAAAATATTGGACATCGCCGGTGGGGTGGGTAACTACCTCTTTGACATCAAACAGCGCCACCCTGAAGTGGAGATTGTCATCAATGAATTCTTGCCAGCCAACATACAAAAAGGCGAACAAATCATCAAAGAACGCGGCTACCAGAACATACGCTTTACCAACTATAGCTGTTTTGAAGCAGACACCTACCGCAAACTGGATTATGCGCCCAATATCACTATTATCTCAGGTATTTTTGAGCTTTTTGGCGACAATGCCTTGGCCGCTGAGGCGATCAAAGGAGTAGTTTCTATCTCGGACAATGGTTATATCGTCTATACAGGGCAGCCATGGCACCCACAGCTCAAGACTATCGCCTTTGTGCTGAAGAGTCACCAAGAGAAAGACTGGGTGATGCGCCGCCGTAGCCAACGAGAATTGGACGGGCTTTTCGCCCTCCAAGGGGTAAAGAAAGAAAGCATGCTGATTGATGACTTTGGTATCTTTACCGTTAGCTTAGCAGGGGTGAAGAAATAATTATTTGAGGAAATATGAAAATAATTTATGCCTTTATAATAGCACTTATCCTCTCTGTACTCGCTTTTTTTCTTGCTATTAGAATCACTGATAGTACAGGAGCGGCACTCTTTTTATTGGGAATGCTACCTGTAACCTTTTTTATCATCTTCACATATACAAAACTATTAGATATTTTTCATGTAAGAAAGTTTGTATATGTAGCCTTATATACTTTTATAGCTTGCTATGTAATGGTTTTTGCAACCACTCTCCGTTTAGGCTCCGATGGTAAGTGGGGCGTTGAGTATGCCCTTTTGGATTCCCTTCATGTAATGATGGATGTTTATTTGCTTATTTGCAATATAGCTATTACGCTTATTTACAGCACTTTGTTTGTACTTTTTAGCCACCTTTCAAGAAAGAAAAATAAGTAAATTAGACTTGTGGACATAGGTATCAGCTACAAAGAAGAAAAGGCATACAAACTAATTAAACCTAATTCTACAGCGATAGAAGTAGCGTACAGGCTTCCCCTGCTGTTGTGCAGGAATCAGTTTGGGGAACTGCTCCATAGTGCGTTGCACCTCTTTTTTTATATACAGAGAAGAAGCCACACAACGGACAAGCGCTACACTTCCGTCCTTTTCCACACTGAAAAGGAGGGTCGCTTCTCCCTCCAATTCCTTATAAGGACTTTTAAGGATGCTTTGCTTTAGATACTGGCAGAAAAAATCATAAAAACAAGCATCTCTTTCCCTTGTACTCACGTCCTTACATTGTACAAACATAGGTTTTTGTTCCATTGAAGGGAAACAAGTCGTATTTATAGACTCCTCTTCCTCAATATCCATTGAAGGAATAGTGTCTTTCTCTTGCGTGTATCCTATACAAGGGAATACAATCCATAAGGAGGCTAATAAAAAAATACCTTTTGAAAATCTGCTACCCATAGAGAACTCTTATAATATTTCTAATAGAAATGTAAATAATAAGAATGTTAAATAGAATAAAAAACAAAGATAATATCCTTCTTACTTTACAGATGAAAAATATAAGGAAAGCTACAATAGCTATAGTAGGAATATATATAGATAAGTATCACACTCTTTGCAACCAGTGGTTTTACGTATAATCCTATCTTCCATAATTTTTCCTTCTTTAGAGATAAGAAAACATACTACATATTGTCCTTTAAAAGTCAAAGAAGTATCCGAATGGTTGTATTTTAGAAAATCCTCATAAGCTTGCTCTGAAGAAAACAAACGGGTAGTATTATCAAATAAAGTATTACCAAAAGGATAGATTTTCCCTCTCTTTGTATGCCATAAAGGCTTATACACCCCATTCTCATATATATGCTCTATTAATAAAAGTCCCTCTACATCATATAGCTTGCCATTTTGTGCTTTTATATCATAAGAATGGAGTATAAGTATCAGTATGCTGGTTAAAATGCTTGTGTGTCTCATTCCTACTCAAATTTTATACTCAAAATCTTTTTTCCATAAGTACCTCGCCCCTATATATCTTTTGATAACGAAGGAGTTGTTCCCCTTTGTAATAGCCTATATAGTAGGCGCGTTCCTCTTGGTGTGCCTCGGCTTCTTGCTGACTTACCTCCTCATATAGATAAGTAGTGTGGTCTGTAGCTTGTTTGTGCAAATCAGAGCAGCCTAAGAAATAACGCTGTACAATATTGTCCTTATACAAATAGAGTTTTTGCCCACTCATGGGGATTTCGGCAAAGACCCTTTCTTGTTCAACGGGGGTAATAGGTATTTTAGGCTCAAAAGAGGGATCAGCGT
>CAJZFM010000287.1 GCA_915070235.1 uncultured Capnocytophaga sp.
TTAGAAAGCAAAATGTTAAGTGATGCAATTTCTTTCTCTACTTGTGCCTTGTTAAGGCCTAAACTGTTTAAACTCATATTTTAAAGGTTTTAAATTCAACAGTGCAAAGGTACGACTTCATGATAACAAAGTAAAGACTTTTTCATCTTTTTTCTCTATATTAATTATAAGATTTTTTGATAGTGATACAAATCAATATAGAAATTAGTAATAATGCCAGCAATGATAATCACTGCTGGCATTAATTTATTAATCATTCTTAGAATGCTGCTGAGTAGGCTGCTATAAAGCCAAGTATGATACCTGGAAGGTTAGCAAATACAATAGGATAGTCTCTGTCTCGCTTTAAGAAACCATAAGCTACCCATAAGCTACAGTTGATTCCTGCTACAAAAGGTTGCAACCAAGGCCCTGTGGCATCTCCCCATGTTTTTTGAATTTGGTCAATGTAGGCTACATACATAGCTACAGCCATAACAGCTGCTAAAACACTGAGAATGCGAATGAATTTGCTTTCTCCGCTGGCTTGCTTTTCTTCGAATTTGTCCATATTTATCTAATTTTTAATGGTTATAAATATATTGCAAATGTATGAAAATAAATTAAATAATGGCCAAATGGAAGGACGAATGTTTTTATGTTTAATTGTTAATTAACATTTGTAAATCGTTGACTATGAGTAATTAGTTGTTTTTAACATATCAAATAAGCTAAAGTTAGGAAAAGATAAGGAGTTATTTGGCATTAAATTCGTACCTTTGCCCCGCAAATGAGCACCAACTCCATTTGTAATAATATAGACTAAAACTTAATGAAATCTTTACACCTTAATGACTTGAAAAAGAATGAGGCTGTGCCTGATTCTTATGAAATTGCAGTAGCCTATAAAGGACGCAAAGTAGAAATTATTTTGGACAACTATGCCTATACGCTCCAGCAGCTATTGGAAACGGCCAACAATGTATTGGTCTATCTTCCCACATTGGACGAGAAAGCTAAAAAGTATCTCGCACATCAGAATATAGACTGCTTTAACGAGTGTAATGAAAAAAATGGGAGGCCCGAGGCTACCGAAGAATGCTTCGAACGCATGATGACCCTTTCGGCTATACAATTTTTTGATGAGAGTATAGACTTTTATTACAATATCAGCAATTACAAAAACCATCAGCTAATAGTAGAGGTGAGTGTACTTCGTGGTTACAAGAACCCAGAGTTCCAACAATGGTACTTGGATGCGCCTTATAAAAACAAGCTCTTAGATAAGGTGACTTCCCTACTAAAGAAAATATTCTAATGAGCCAATGAGTCAATTAACTCGTTGGCTCATTTGATAATTAACAAATTATTGTAGGATATGTCATTTATAATTCGTAAATTTGCGTGCCTTTTTCTAAAATAGGTATTCATAAAGCGCGAAGAGGGATAGTATCCTTCTATTGCGGGTGATAGGAAAGATCATTCAATAGAAAAAATCTATTTTTAAGTATATAAGATGAATACAGTGAAATTCAGATTGCTGTGCATGCTTTTACTCCTCTTTGGCGTATGGCATGTCTCTTTGGCTCAAGAGGAGATGAAAATTTCTGGATTGGTAAAAGATTCCCAATCCAAACCACTGGCTGGCGTACAGGTCAGTGTGAAAGACACCTCCCAAAGTACGTACACCGATTTTGAAGGGAAATATACCCTTGAAATTACCAAAGGACAGACCATAGTCTTCACCCTACAAGGCATGCAGCCACAAGAGCTTACCCCAACTTCCCTTGTTGTGGATGTTACCCTTCTGAAAGAAGGAGAGGTAGCTACAGAAAAGGGAGAATCAAAAGCGCCAATGAACACCATTCCTCGTGGGCAGACCTCTATCTCCAAAGAAGCCAAACCACTATGGGTGCTCAATGGCGTACCACTTCAGGACGATATAGACCTCAAGCCAGAGGATCTCGTATCGGATGATGCTAAGCTGCTCATTGCCTCTGCTATCCCTGGGCTTACCGCCGAGAGTATAGAGAGCTTTAAGGTAATTACCGATGCTTCAGCTACAGCCTCCTACGGACCTCGTGCGATTGCGGGGGTGGTGGAAGTAGTTACCAAAAAAGGTACCGCAGGCTCCAGTAGTATTACTTATACCAACGAATCCACTTACCGACTTATTCCTACTTATAATGAATACAACATTATGAACTCCCAAGACCATATGTCGGTTATGCAAGAGCTTATCCGTGGCGGACACTTCAAGACAGAAAGCATGTCCGGCCTACAGACCAAGGGAATCATTGGTAAAATGTACGAACTACACAAAACAATCGGCCCTGACGGAAATGCCATAGTGCCTAATACTTCTGCAGGTCGCTTGGCTTATCTACAAGAAGCTGAGAGAAGAAATACCAACTGGTTCAAGCAACTGTTCCAAACCTCTGTAATGCAGAACCATACCCTCTCTTTCTCTTCAGGAAGTGAAAAATCTACCTATTATGCTTCTATCAATGTACTGGCTGACCCAGGATGGACTAAGGGTAGTAAGTTGGCACAGTACTCAGGAAACCTTAATGCCAATTACAACCTTTCTTCCAAATTTACCCTCAATGTCATCACCGACCTTTCCTATCGCGATGAGACTTCTCCTTATATCACTTCTACAGGTTCGCTCTATAAGTATGCCCTCTATAGCTCTCGTACTTTAGATCCTAAGGCTTACTATACACGTAACTATTCTCCTTATAATATCTTCAATGAGATAGACAATGCCTATATGGATACCGATATAGCAACCCTACGATTACAGGCACAACTTACTTATAAGATTACTCCTAAGGTAGAAGCAGCTGTTATGGGAGCCATTCGTTATCAATCGGCTATCTATAACCAAGAGAAAACGGAGAACTCCAACGAGGCACTCTCTTACCGATATATGCCTAACTCTGTGATAAGGAACTATAATTCCAACTTGTACAAAGATCCTAATGATCCTTTTGCTCTTCCTATCTCAGTACTTCCTGAAGG
>CAJZFM010000288.1 GCA_915070235.1 uncultured Capnocytophaga sp.
ATAATCAGACGAATAGCCGCGATGCTTTGGCTAATGGTAGCCACTACGGTCTTCCCATTGCTCTCTATCGCCTCACGACGGGCATATTTCCAAAGTATTGATAAAGCCTCTTCCATAATTAAGTGAAAAGTGAAAAATGAAAAGTGAAAAATTCTCAGAAGTCAGTTTTCAGTCTATTGCGACTAATGGCTGACCACTGACGTCTGAATACTGACTCCTGAATGTGGGGCAAAGTTACGACAATTCGAGGGGGAAAGTCAAGGAAAAGAGGGGCGAGAAGTAAGAATTTATACAATAAAAAATAATGTTAAGTATTTAACAGAAGTCAGTGGTCAGAAGTCAGTGGTCAGAAGTCAGTGGTCAGCCTATTGCGACTAACCTCTGACATCTGACCACTGAAAACTGTCGTCTGACCACTGAAAACTGACATCTGACCACTGAAAACTGTCGTCTGACTACTGACAACTAATATCTGTAAGTAAGATTTAGGTTGAAGTAGCGGCCATTGCCACGAGCATATTCGGCATCGCGGGCTACGAGCATGGAGGCGGGGGTATAATACACCTTATCGGCGAGGTTCTCTACCCCTAAGCCCAAAGATAGATTCTTGTTGAAGGTATAACCTGCACTAAGGGAGAAGAGATCTATAGGAGAGACTACCCCTTCGCCTTCGGTGTATACCCCTTTGTTATCTGGAGTAAAGCGATCTCGGCTGCCTGTGTGTAGGTAATTGACCTGAAGGTAGCTCTTAGCCGTTGGGGTAACCCTTACATAAGCGCTTGCCTTAGGCGCAGGAATGGAAGTGCCACTCATATAACCGTCCCAAGGGCCATCTTCGGAGGATTTCTTTTCTCCCTCAAAGGAGATAAAGCTACCGCCAAGGGTAAGCCAATCGGTAGGGAAGATATCCGCATTGACCTCAAAACCATATATCTTTTGGGGACTTCTATCCACTACCCAAAAACCACTTACCGACTTGAGGTCGCTACCGAGTTTGGAGTAAGTATAGAAGTAAGAGCCACTTAGGTGTACATATTTACCTATTTCGGAATAAGCCCCTATCTCATAATTATCCGTTTTGACAGGTTCAGTGTTGATCTTAGAAAGCACATCGGCCTTAGCTGCACGGAGGGTACGACCTAAGTCAAAGATAGAAAATCCTTGAGAATAGGAAGCAAAAGGCTGGAAGTACTTGATTTGGTTGTAAGCAATCCCCACATTGGGAGAGAGGTTGTTATAGGAAAGTTCTCCGCCTTTTACATAGACACGAGGATCGGTGTTTTTAAGTCTAAGCACCTGATAGTCTGGCACTGCCACGTCTATATGGTCATAGCGAAGTCCTGCTTTGAGTACATAGTGGTTGAAGAAAGTGGTCTTAGTTTGTAAGAAAGGAGCTGAGTTATAGGAGGTCAGTTCAGGCATCCAGTAGCGTCCGTCTACAAGGGGCTGACTGGTCTTGTCAATCAAGGCATCTACCCCATAGAGCAGCTGGGTAAAGATGTTTTCCCCAAAGAGCAATTTGGTAGTAAGTTGGGTACGGATTCCATATTTCTCTCCTTTTACGGTTGCTTGCCCGCTGGAGCTTTCCCAACGTGGACTCTTGGCGTTATGCTTGCGATAGTCAAAGATGGCGTACTGGTGTTGGGTAAAGGCGGAGAGTTCTAAGTCGGTATGAGCGAAGATATTATTGGAATTGAACTTCACATAAGCATTATGATTATAGCGCATACCCTCATCTTCGGCGGTAGGGTCTTTGCTACCATAGACTCCTATACGCGGCTGTTGTAGATATTTCCCTGCTGAGGCGACCAAAGGAGTATGCTGCAAACTCTGATAGAAGTTGTACATAGCCTCCACTTTGTTATCCTCATCAAACTGGTAGCCGAGCTTTATAAGGCCATTATAGGTACGTACATCGCCCAAGCCATAGCGCGGAGAGATGTACTCCCCTGCCCCATCTACAGCCGAACCCGTTTGTGTAAGGGCGCCGTCAAGTAAGTAAGAAAAGCCTTTGTAGTTACCTGAGAACTGCTGATTGAAGCGGTAGCCAAAGCCTCTGTTTTCCTTGAAAGAGTCCCTGGCTGAAGCCCCCAAGGAGGTCTGCCCACTGAAAGCTACCCCTTTAGGTGCTTTCTTGGTTACAATATTCATAATCCCCCCGATAGCACCATTCCCATAAATAGCGGTAGAACCTTTCACAATCTCAATTCGCTCTACTGCCGCAGGGTCTATAGAGCGTATATCACGATCGGTAGAGCGCAAGGGCGTAGATTGGGGAATCCCATCAATAAGCACTAAGAGTGCACGCCCACGTAAGTTCTGATAGCGGTTGTTAGTCGTATTGGTAGAGAGTGCCATGGCTGGCTCAATCATTCCAATAAGGTGCGACATATCGGGCGCAATCTTAATAAACTGTTGCAGTTTCTTTTGGTCAATAATCGTTACATTGGCTACCGCATCGGTTTTTTTCTCTTCTATACGATTGGCCGTAATGACTACCTCTTCCAGCCCTAAGGTATCACGCCCTATACTACTGGGCTGCTGTGCATAGCCCGTAAATGTTAAGCCTAAGGCCATAATTACCATTTTCTTCATAAGATAATCTATAAATTTGGCCGCAAAGATATAAATTATTTAGAAATAAAACAAATAAATATAGTCTTAAGGAATAGGAGAATAATAATATTGATGCTTATATAAGAGTTCATATCCTCCATCATCTGTGGGTCTGTATACTTCTTTTAGAAGAATAGCGTTATGAGGGGTTCTATTTTTATCATTTTCTTGCCATTTGTCTACAACTTCTTCGTTTAAGATATTGGGATCATACGTATATACCCGCTTTTCCCTTCTGATAAACTCTCCTTTTTCATCTTTTCCATCATAGAGTTCAAGGATTTCTATATCTCCTGAATTATTATAGGTGAATCTTTTTTTCTCACTAACAAAACTATTTTCATATATTCTTTCTATTAGCTGTCCTTTTTCATTATAT
>CAJZFM010000289.1 GCA_915070235.1 uncultured Capnocytophaga sp.
TATTAATCAATTATAAATCTAATTATAACCTAAAAATGACTTGCGAAACTTAAATTACTTGCTTTTCACTCTTGAAAGCGTTAATCCATCGCGTATAGGCAGCAATACGGTCTCAAGGCGAGGATCGGTGGCTAAGCGCTCATTATAGGCCATAAGGACTTGGGTATGTTTGTCATTGTCCTTGACTGGCTCCACCACCTTACCACTCCAAAGCACATTGTCCGAGAGGATCACCCCTCCTACGCGCATCTTAGGCAAGACCGCCTCTAAGTAATTGAGGTAGTTCTTCTTATCGGCATCTATGAATACTAAGTCTATGGCATCGGGCAAGATAGGCAAGACCTCAAGAGCAGGAGCAAAGTGCTGTACAATCTGCTCTCTGTAAGGACTCTGCCCGAAGTATTTGTTCTGAATATCCTCATATTCCTCATTAGCCTCTATGGTATGTAGCCGCCCCGAAGGAGCAAGCCCCTCGGCCAAGCAGAGGGTTGCATAGCCTGTAAAGGTACCTATTTCCACTATATAGGTAGGGGCGAGCAGCTTAGAGAGTACACTAAGCAGGCGCCCTTGCAAGTGGCCACTGAGCATACGAGGCTGCAAGACCCTCAAGTGGGTTTCACGCACAAGAGCCGCCAATAAGGGCGGCTCCTGCTGGCTATGCTGCTCGGCATAGCGCTCTAAATCTTCTGAAAGAAAGTGCATAGGTTATTCCATTAGGGTCATTTCATCTACCACATGCTTGGCACCTGCATAAGTATCTATACACCAAAGCACATAGCGAATATCCACCACTATAGTACGCTGGAGCTCTTTGTCAAAGATCACATCGCCGGCCATAGCCTCTATATTCCCATCAAAGGCCAAGCCGATAAGCTCACCCTTGCCATTGAGCACAGGCGAACCAGAATTACCCCCTGTAATATCATTATTGGTTAGGAAATTCACATGCATGGTACCGTCCTTGTCCAAGTAACGACCAAAGTCCTTGTTTTCGTACATTTCCTTAAATTTTGGTGGCATACCAAATTCAGGATCCCCAGGCTTGTACTTATCCAACATGGTTTTGAAAGTGGTGTAGTAGTTGCTCTTCACATCGTAATTGCGCTTGTCCTTAGGCAGAGACCTCACGCTACCATAGGTAAGGCGCAAGGTAGAGTTGGCATCAGGATAGAGAATCTGGCTCACTTTGGAATCGCGCATACCCTTCACATACTTGCGGAAAGCCTTCTGGTACTTGTCCTTGAGAGCATCATACTGGTCGCTGTTATACTTATCAACCAACGCCTTAGCTATACGAGCCAGTGGATCATTATCAAGCGCCTCTTGGCTTGGATTTTGGAAGAAGTTATCTATATTCTCCTTAGCAGTAAAGATACTGCGTGCAAATACCTCTGCAGCATACTTCTTAAAATCTCCCTTGTACTGCTGCTTAACCTCAGCCAGTTCTTGAGGAATATCGTTAGCCTTATCGGCATAGAGCTTGAGGTTATCAGCAAAAAGGTCTATCTCGGCAGGGAGGTAGGTTTGGTCATAATAGGCATAGAGCCCTTGGGTTACACGCTCTTTGATCTGTTGTTTCTCAGTATCAGAAGTTGATGAATCCAAGTACTTAGTAAGATCTTTGACCAAAGGATTCACTTGAGAGGCAATTTGGCTGGCTCTAAAGAAAATAGCCAAGTAGTTTTGGTTGGCCACATAGCGGTTGGTTTTAGAAAAGTAGTAAGCCAAGTCAGGCAGTACCTTGCCATATTCGTCCTTGTTTTCGTCTTTAGCAGCCCAAGAGGCAAATTTCTTTTCCGCTTTACGCTTAAGATCAGCTGTCTTGTGAGCGGTAAGGGCATCGATCATTCCCTGGCGATTTTTCCAATAGTTAGCTATACTTGCATAAGCAGAAGCATACTTGAGGCGTACAGCGTTGTCCTTATCCATGTGTTTTTTCATGGCGTCCATAGCCGTTTTGGAAGCCTTTACCCAAGCAGGATAGCCAAATTTTACCTGCTGATCCACCCAGTAGGAAGACTCCCAGCGGTTGGTACGTCCAGGATAGCCCAAGATCATCGCAAAATCCTTCTCTTTAACCCCTTTGAGGCTTACATTGAGGTATTTTGGGGACTTCATCGGGATATTATCAGGCGAATAGGCAGCAGGATTGCCATTCTTATCGGTATATACACGGAATACGGAGAAGTCACCCGTATGGCGTGGCCACTCCCAGTTGTCGGTGTCGCCCCCGAATTTGCCTACATTCTCAGGAGGAGTACCCACCAAGCGTACGTCCTGGAAGTCCTGATATACAAAGTAGTAATACTCATTGCCTTGGAAGAACGAACGAACGGAAACCACGTACTTTCCTCCTTCATCGTTCTCTTTTTGGATTTTGCTAATCTCTGTATTGAGAGCAGCCTCGCGCTCCTTCTCACTCATAGAGAGATTCACCACCGAGAGCATACGGTCGGTAACATTGTCCATACGCACAAAGAAGCGTACCTTGAGGCGCTTAGGAGAGAGTTCCTCTGCCTTGGTTTTTGCCCAATAGCCGTCGCGTAGATAGTTGTGCTCTGGGGTAGAAAGGCCTGCAATTGCCCCATAGCCACAGTGGTGGTTGGTAATAACCAGCCCATCGGGGGAGATAATACTAGCGGTACACCCCCCACCAAACTGTACTATAGCATCCTTGAGGCTACTGTTGTTAATACTATAGATCTCTTCAGCGGTGAGCTTCAAACCCTTTTTTTGCATATCACGCTCATTCATGCCCTTGAGGAACATCAAGAACCACATACCCTCATCGGCTCTGACCATAGAGGGCAGAAGTAATAACAGAGAGGTTACAAAGGAAAAAATAACTTTTCTCATTCGGTTAGTTTTTTAGAAATTAATAAAGGGCAAATGTACAAAAAATTTGTCAATCTGACAATTAGGTAATTTGCTTTATGAGCTCGCAGAGGCTAACCTTATAAAAATGCCCGTGATAAAAAAATATAAGTAAATATC
>CAJZFM010000290.1 GCA_915070235.1 uncultured Capnocytophaga sp.
CGTATTTTACGGGAGTAATCTCCTTGCCAGAGGTATCTATCAATCCGTATTGCGCACCTATTCTCACCATTGCCACACCTTGAAAGAAGTCATAGACAAAATCGTACTTTATAGGGGTAATAAGGGTTCCCTTCTCATTGATATAGCCCCATTTGTCACCTTGCCTTACACAAGCAAAGCCCTTGTGAAAATCGGTTATTTCATCATATTTCTCTTGCTTGTTTGTATTCATTGTTCTAATTATTAGTTCCAGCTATCGCCATTGTAATCTTTGGCGTACCTATCAATTTCTTTTCTCAAGCAGTCATATTCTTCCTCACTATATGGCATATATGTTACTTTAATATCTCCACGAATTGTACAACTATATACACCTCTTATGTTTCCGAGGGCTACTCTTCTTATTTTCCGCATATTCACTTTCTTAAATTTGTAACTGCTGCCTATATACAAATAGTGTTCTTCAAAAAAATAACAAGGAGGTACCCCTACTCTCCTTCTTATTCGCTCTACCCGATTGAAATCATCCTTTGATAGTTTGCTTATTTTCTCAGCCCATAACTGATTCATTACTTTATTACTTTTAACAGTCAATATCAAACCTACTATCAAAAATAGAGTTCCAATTACTGCTAAAGATAAAAATTCATTAGAATCTATTGCTATTCTCACCATCATAAAGAGAAAAACCACATAGAAAAAGATAACAACCTTCATCTCATTATTGTGTTGCCGTTTAAGGATTTTTTGTAATTCTTCGATATAGTCAAAACGTATATCGGGCAACTGGTCATAAGAAAAGTTAGGAGACAATTCACTTTTTGTCTTTTTGTAAATAGAATAGAATTTCCAAATGGTTAGAGATGCTATTAAGAATAAAAGTCCATTAGCACCTAAAAAAATGGTAAAATCCGACATAGTGTTTCATTATTTCTATTTTTCTGACTGCTTTTTGTGTGCCGAAATCTGTCCTTCAAAGTCTATTTCTTTTCCCAAAAGATGCCTATAATAGCTTGTGAGTATCATAGCCGACATATCATCGGGGTGCTTAACGCCTTCATCCGAAAAGAACTTCACAAGCTCAGGGTTCCCACTGCGAATCCACTCATTGCGGATGCCCATACCTAAAGTAAAATGGCTTTCCATAAAGAATTCTTCTTCGGTAAGGGTCTTTGCTTTTTCTTTATCCTCTTTCTTGAGGATATGGTCTAACATTTGGATACATTCTGTTAGGTTTTTAGGTTTTTGGTTCTTCATATTCATATTTTTTATTTGTCCAAAAGCAGCAAAACTAATGGCACACATACAGAAAGTAATGAGGTATTTCATATAATTACTAAATATTAATCCGTTGTTGAGGCTATAATCCCTATATACCAATCCTGATAAGGGTTATAGACCGTCCAAAAGAAGCTCCCCCACCATTCTTTGCCCTCATCAAAGTAATTAGAGCTATCTGTACTCCACTTATAGACTTCTATTTGAGAAATATCGGTAAAAAGTAACCTACAAAAATCTAAAAAGAAGTTGCCTTTTTCAAAAATAGTTTTACGACACATAAACGAATGAGGAGGATCTAAAAAGGCATACACAAAACCTATTTTCTCCTTATCTTCTTGATCAATAGTGAGTGCTTTTTCAATCACTTCTTTTTCATTGTAGTAGAAATATAGGTCGTAGCCTTTAGTTTTAGGGTTAAGTAAATTATAACTGAGTATTTTTACCCTTCCGCTCACCTCCTCATATTGCCAGCCCATAAAGTCTTGGACAGAAATCTCCTTACCCGAGTCTTTAAGGACACCAAAATCGTAGTCCATCGTAAAAAGTTTCTTACGATCTATTTTAGATTTAGCCGCTATACGGTCAAGACGCGTATTTGCTTCTTCTGCTACCGAAATAAGAGTCTGCTGGGCTACTGCCAAATGCTTCTGATAAGGTGTATCGTCCTGCTCCGTATCCAACTGAAAGATACGAAAGTCTATCATACCGCCTTCTCTTTCAAAGACTTTATACTTTTCTATAAACTTAGGAATCTCAATAATGTTCAATGTTCAATGATTAATGGTTAATACTACTCTATTTCAATTGCGAACGCAGTGCATTCGCAATTGGGGAGGCAGCCTCTAATCATGCACCCCTTCGCATTGGCGGAATACCAACAGCTGCTTTACTGCTAGAAAGACCTCTCCTTGTGACCATGTTTGCGCATATTGTCTAAGTCGCTCCGCCCCTTCGTCCCAGAGTTCGTTGTTCAGCAGGCACTCTACTACACTATCCTCTCCGACACGTGCTACATAGCATTTGAGCGATTGTACACGTACTTCTGTTGTGAAGTTTTGAGGCAAGAGATCCACTAATAAATCATAGAAATCCCTCTTAGCAGGAGGCGTTTGCCACTTTCCTAACAAATACTGATTGCCAAGAGTGGTATGCCAATGTATATCTCCCAGATAAATATCGCAGTTCTTATTATGATAGCCGCTTAAGCTGTCAATAATCGTCTGAAAAGTTGTGGAAAGATAGTTTTCTATAAGCGAAAGTACCTTTTCCTGGTCGGTATCTCCGAATCCTGCTATATTATCCACGATTCCTTGAGGGAAATAGCCATCCTCTAAGTAAGTGCCTATGTGTAGCTCTATGAGACTTTCGTCCATCTCGGGGGTAGGGATTACCTCCAGCTCTATACGCATTTTTTCACCCATCCAAATGGTACGGGTAGGGATATCAGGGTCTGCTTTATACCCTTGTTCTATGATCTTTTGAGAGAGTTGCTCAAGGATTTGCTCTTCTATATGTGAGGTAAGACGCATGGTTAATGATTAATGGTTAATGATTAATGGTTAATAATTAATGGTTAATAATTAATGGTTAATAATTAATGGTTAATGATTTAACAACTAAAGTAGTGAAATACGAACTTAGGAAATTGGTCACCAAGGTTATAATATCCTTTGATGATAGCAAAATATTCTTGGTCGTCCCACAGGT
>CAJZFM010000291.1 GCA_915070235.1 uncultured Capnocytophaga sp.
ACTGCTCTTCTTAGGGGTGTGCTACACCTGCTTTGCACAAGAGGAGCTGAAAGTCTCTGGGGTGGTCAAGGACGCAAAGTCAAAGCCACTGGCAGGGGTACTGGTAAGTGTCAAGGGCACTTCCTCTAGTACACACACTGATTTTGAGGGAATCTATACCCTCACTCTTACCAAAGGACAGACCTTGGTCTTCTCCCTACAGGGATTACAGACACAAGAACTTATGCCTACTTCCGCTACGGTGGATGTGGTGCTCCTTCCTCAGGAAGACAAAAACGCTAAGAAAGAGGCGGCTACTCCCATGAACACCAATACCCGTGGGCAGACCTCTATCTCTGGAGAGACTAAGCCGCTCTGGGTACTCAATGGGGTGATCCTTCAGGATGAGATAGATCTCAAGCCAGAAGATCTCGTCTCTGACGATGCTAAAATGCTTATTGCAGCTGCTATACCAGGGCTTACTGCCGAAAGTATTGATAGCTTTAGGGTACTGAAGGATGCTTCTGCAACGGCGCTCTATGGACCTCGTGCTATCGCAGGGGTCGTGGTGGTAACTACTAAAAAAGGTACTGCAGGAAGCAGCTCTATTACTTATACCAATGAGTCCACTTTCCGCTTTATCCCTACCTATGGACAGTACAACATCATGAACTCTCAAGACCAAATGTCCGTCATACAAGAGCTTATGCAGGGCGGTCACTATGAATTTCAGACAGTAGTTACTCAGAAGAACAAAGGAGTGGTAGGGAAGATGTACGAACTCTTCTATGAGCTTGATCAAAATGGTAACTCTCAGGTACTCAATACCGAGGCAGGTCGTCGTGCTTACCTACAGGCCGCTGAGAGAAGAAATACCAATTGGTTTAAGGAGCTTTTCCAAACCAGTGTCATGCAGAATCATACACTTTCTTTCTCTTCAGGAAGCCAAAAGTCTACCTACTATGCTTCCCTAAGTGTACTCACTGACCCAGGTTGGCAGAAGGGAAACTCTCTTAATCAGTATTCAGGAAACCTCAATGCCAACTATAACCTTTCTTCCAAGGTGCGCCTGAATGTCATCACAGACCTTTCCTACCGAGACCAGACTACTCCTATTCAGGATATGTATAATTATGCACTTACTCGCTCTCGTGTCCTAGATGCTAAGCAGTATTATACAATGAACTATGCGCCTTATAATATTTTCAATGAGAAGGACAATGCTTATATAGATACAGATATAGCAACGCTCCGCCTACAAGCACAGCTCTCTTGGAAGATTACCCCTAAGGTGGAAGCCGCAGTAATGGGCGCTATTCGCTACCAAAATAATACTCAGAAGACAGAGTATAAGGAGAATGCCAACTGGGTACTTTCCTACCGTGCGATGCCCAATTCTACCGTAAGAGACAACAATACCAACCTCTACAAGGATCCTAATGATCCCTTTGCCCTACCAGTGGTGGTGCTTCCTAAGGGAGGGATTCGCGAGAAGAGGGATAGAACCTCCAGTGCGAACAACTTTAGAGCGACACTCCGCTATAATGATTCTTTCGATAATGGCTTACATGCTATATCCTTGTTCGGAGGATTCGAGATGGACAACGCTAAGAATACCAATGACTTGAATAGAAACTATGGGGTGCTCTATAACTCAGGGAATTATGCTTCTTTTTCTTATCTGATGTTCAAGAAGTTACAGGAAGAGTTCAGAAACTACTATACTATTGCCGATACAGAGAACAACAACCAAGCTTTCTTCGGGAATGCCTCCTATACCTACAAAGGGCGCTATACTGCCAATGGTACTTTGCGCTATGATGCTTCCAATGCTTTTGGGCCTTCTCGCTATATCCGCTGGATGCCTACTTGGAATGCAGGAGTGAAGTGGGATGTTACTCAGGAGTCTTTCTTTGGTAGTCTAAAACCGCTTTCCCACTTGAGCTTTAAGGCTTCTTTCGGGGTAACTGCTGTAGCACCTTCAGTGAGCAACTCCTTAGCTCAAATGTACATTAATAATCCTTGGCGTAATTCTAACCAACGTGAATTAGGGCTTGAAATTCAGAATATTGCCAATCACGACCTTACTTACGAGAAGAATCAAGAGCTGAACGTAGGGACTGAACTAGGACTTTTCAAGGATCGTGTGAATCTTTCTGTAGAATGGTTCAACCGTAGAAGCTATGACCTTATTGGGGATATCGTAACCCAAGGGACAGGAGGTTTCACCACTAAAAAAGGGAATATGGCCGAGATGCGCATTCGCGGGATAGAAGTAGGTCTGGAAACAACCAATATCAAAACTCCAGATTTCTCTTGGAAGACCTCTTTCATCTATTCAAGAGCAAAGAATGAGATTACTAAGCTCCTTACCACTCCTACCATTCGTGATATGATAGGCTACTCTACCAGTGCCACTTCCCAAGGGGGCTTCTCCCGTGCAGGCTATCCTCTAAAATCACTCTTTTCGGTACCATTCAATGGGCTTAATGACCGAGGACTTCCTACTTTTTTGGATGAAAACAACGCCTCTACCATCAGTGGAATCCGTTTCGATAGTCGCAATGTAGACTTCCTTAAGTACTCTGGTACCCTCATTCCTACCGATAGAGGAAGTCTTAGCAATACGATTAATTACAAAGGGCTTTCCTTTGGAGTGGTCTTTACCTATTCTTATGGAAATGTGGTGCGCCTAAGAAAGCTTAGCAATATCTATACTGATTATGGTAATATCCCTCGTGAGCTTAACAACCGTTGGCAGTATATAGGCGATGAGAACAAGACCAATATCCCTGTGGTATATACTACCTATATGCAGAACAGCTACGGCTATTCTGAAATCACTCAGGCCTACAACACCTATGATTATTCCGATATTCGTATCGCTAAAGGAGACAATATCCGCCTAAAAGAAATTTCTTTAGGTTATACTTTTGACAAAGATTTCTTGCGTGAGACTCGTATCCGCCAGCTTAGTCTGAAGTTACAAGCAACGAATGTAG
>CAJZFM010000292.1 GCA_915070235.1 uncultured Capnocytophaga sp.
CCAGCCGTAAGTAACGCAGGCGGATTGGGGCTGCTAGGTTCTGGCTCTATGTCAGCTGAGGAGTTACGTACTCAAATCAGGCAGTGTAAAGCACATACTAGCAAACCTTTTGGGGTAAATGTGCCTATTATGTACGCCAATAGTGTCCAAACCATGGAGGTCATTATGGACGAAGGCGTCTCTGTAGTTTTTACTTCGGCAGGCAATCCAGCTCTTTGGACAGAGAAGCTCCATGAGAAAGGAATAAAAGTGGTACATGTAGTAAGTAGCAGCAAGTTTGCACTCAAAGCTCAAGCAGCTGGGGTAGATGCTGTAGTGGCTGAAGGCTTCGAAGCAGGCGGACATAATGGACGAGAGGAGACCACCACTTTGGTATTAGTGCCTGAAATATGTCGGAAAGTAACCATTCCTGTGATTGCAGCAGGAGGAATTGCCACAGGTAGCGCTATGTATGCTACTATGGCACTCGGTGCCGAAGGGGTGCAAATGGGTAGCCGCTTTATCGCTACAGAGGAGGCCACCGTACATCCCCTTTTCAAAGAAGAGGTACTCAAAGCCAAGGAGGGTGACACGGTATTAACTCTTAAGGAACTCTCTCCCGTACGTCTGCTAAAGAATCCTTTCTACGAGCAGGTAGAAGCTCTTTATCAGCAAAGAGAAGCCACCCCTGAGAATCTCAAACAGTTATTAGGTAAGGGACGTGCCAAATTGGGTATGTATGACGGAGACCTTAAAGAAGGCGAATTAGAAATAGGCCAAGTAAGCAGCCTGATAGAGGAGGTAAAAACTGTCAAAGAGGTCTTCGAGGAAGTATTAGCAGAGTTTCAACAAACCAGAGATTTAATGATTAATGCCACTAATGATTAATGATTAATGCCACTAATGACCATTAGTCATTAATCACTAGTCATTATTATTGGTTTTATTTTTGTCTCATAAAAGGGAATTTGTAATCTTTGACAGGTATGTTTCCATTTTTCTATGATAAAAGGGTAGTTACTACCATCGGCAATGAGCATTTTAGGGCGGATATTACTCAAAAATTTCTCTAAGTGAATTTTAGGATTATTTCTTAGCAATAGGTAATGAGTCGGGTAGGAGGTATCCAAATAGAATTTATCATCAATGATGGTGAGAAAATCTTCTTTAAAAGGGACTATATTCTCAAAGGCCTTATAATGAAGGTTTGACACTTGTTGTTGAGTACAGAAATTCTTAATAAGAGTTTGGGGCACTGACAAAGTGTCAGAAAGATAAAAAGTAGCTTCTTTGCCTTGTTGTAAGGCAATGATCGTCTTTTTATATTGGTGAAAGACAATAAGTTGCTCTTTTTTTGCACTTTCATATTTCAGATAAAAGAAATAGGTCTGCAAAGACAGTAGCGTCAAAAAGAAAAAATAGACAAATTTTACCTTTCTGACCCTTAGGTATATAACAGCCCATATGATAGCTAAGTAACACAAGCACAAGCAGATAGTGTCAAAATACACATCGCGAATAACCAGCTGTTCCACCGAAGCTATATAGCCTATGATATGATTCATAAGCGAAAGAGCCTTCTCGTAACAAACTATAAGCCAATAGGGGAGTAGCTGTATATTAGCCAAAAGGACAACGCCTATTCCTATGGATAAGATGATACCTAAGAGAGGTAAAATCAGTACATTGGTTACTAAAAACAATCCAGCAAATTGATGAAAGTAGTACAAGGAGAGTGGTAACACACCTATCTGTGCAGCGATACTCACCTTGATAATATCCCAAAAAAAGTTAAGAAATTTATTTTCAAATCGGTAGTTCTCCCCCAAAGGTAAAAACAAAGCAATGGAGAGTACCGCCATATAACTCAATTGAAATCCTACCTCAAAAAGGAAAATGGGTTTGCAAAGCAGTAGTATAAAAGCCGAAAGGAGCAGACTATCATAGCGAGCTCTTCTACTTTCTGCCAAATAAGCAATACTATAGCCGCCAAACATGACTACGGCTCTCAGAACAGAAGCAGAAAGTCCTGTAATAGCTGCATAAGAGAACAGAAAGACTAAGATAAGGGCTATTTTTATTCCTTTTCTATGTGCAGGTACTACCAAAGAGATAAAAAGTGTCAGTAAATAGGTAATAATACCTATGTGAAGCCCTGAAATAGCTAAGATATGGACAGCTCCCGCATTGATATATTGTTGGTATAGCTCTGGAGTAATATCCGATCGAACTCCCAAGACTAAGGCCTTGAGTACCCCCACAGTTTCTTTAGAGAATGGATAGTGGGAGAGGGTAGCTGCCAAGTGACCTTGTAGCTGTTTGGCTTTTATAAAGGGGGAAAAAGAAGGAGCATCCTTGATTTCATAGCAGGTAGGGTAGCCCTGCCAATAGATTCCTTGGTGTTCCATATAGCGTTTGTAATCAAACTGATAGGGGTTTTGAGCAGGAGCAATAGGAGAGAGCTTACTGTGGAAGAGAATCGCTTGCCCTAAAGCATTTTCCCTTAAGGTATCCCTTAGGTAAAGTATGAGTTTCCCTCTATAATTTGCCGTTTCTGTAGGTTGTAGGGCAACGATCACTTGTCTATTCTTGATGTGGTCTATCCTTCCTACAAGGTTATATGCTTTCTCAGGGGAGAGCTTATGTAGGTAATGCTTGCTGTCGTTAGGTTCATAATGTATATTGTAGGCCAAAATACCCAAGCTCATTCCTGCTAAAAATACGGTTTCTTTTAGGAACTTTTTCAGTCTAAAATGGCAGTAATAGATACTCCCTACTGCTATTCCGCTCAGCAGCAGGCTCATGGCTATTCCTATCTTATCGAGTAAGTCTTGGCCTATAATACCAAGGATCATACCCAAAAGAAGGATACACAAGGGAAAATTGAAGGGAGTAGGCTTCATCTGATAACAAAAAAGCCAGTTACCCCTTAGGATAACTGACTTGTTGAATATTATTTTTTACATTCCGCCTCATCGGGGAGCTTTCCACAAAAACTGC
>CAJZFM010000293.1 GCA_915070235.1 uncultured Capnocytophaga sp.
CAATATACATTGTAAATCAAATACTTAGCCCCTAAAAAGTTATTAACAATCATAGGAATAATTATTAATTGTTAATTTTCAATTGTTAATTAGTGACTAACGACAAGTGACAAGTGACTAATCCTAATTGTGGATACTAATCACTTGTCACTTGTTACTTGTCACTTGTCACTATCTAACGCCATGCATCATGCGTTCTATCACCTTGTTGAGGGATACCATAAGGATACCCAATAATATTTCAATAAAAGAGATAGAGGCAAATACTGTACTTGCACCCACCTTTACTACATAAGAAGAGATGAGTCCTGCGAGCATATTGGCAAAAGCAGCAGCCATAATCCATACGCCCATGAATAGAGAAGCAAAACGTGCAGGGGAGAGTTTGGTTACAATAGAAAGCCCTACTACCGAAAGAGAAAGTTCCCCTATGGTGTGTAATAGGTAAGTGAGAATCATCCAGATAATACTGGCCTTGACCATACCATCAGTATTATCTACAATGTTAAGACCACCTGCCCAAGTAGCACCTCTCTGGAAACCAGCAATAAGCATAAACCAAAAGCCTACTCCAAGTATAATAAGAGCGAGCCCCATTTTCAATGGTGTGTTGAGCGCTTGTCCTAAGCGTGTATTCCAGAAATAAGCAAATACAGGTGCCAAGATAATGACAAAGAAAGGATTGATCATCTGTAGCCAAGGGGTAGGAATCTCATAACCAAATACGGTTCTATCCATATATTCGTTGGCATACAAGTTGAAAGAAGCACCTGCTTGTTCCATACCAGCAAAGAAGAATACAGCAAAGAAGAAGAAGATGAAAATCACTGCAATACGCTCTTTTTCTTGGCGAGTAAGTGGTACTTTTACTTCTTCGGTAGTGGATTCTGCTAACTTAGCAGCACCCTTAGGCTCTATACCTATATTGCCTAAATACTTATTACTTAGGAAAACAAATAAGAGTTGCCCTATAAGTACGCCTACAGAAGCCGCTAAGAATCCATAACGGTAGCCATGAGTGATTTGAGTAACCCCTTTGGCATCTACATAAGTGGTAGCAAATACATTATCTGACAGAAGTCCTACTATAAGTGGTGCGATTACTGCTCCTAAGTTGATTCCCATATAGAAGATAGAGAATGCAGAATCCAAACGCTTATCGCCTGGTTCATATAAGTCTCCTACTATGGAAGAGATATTAGGCTTGAAGAACCCATTACCTATAATTAGTAAGAAAAGTCCTGCAAAAAGACCTATCCTACCGATAAGCTCATTGTGAGCCAACTGCTCAGGTGTCAAATTGGGAGATACAGTTGTGAAGAGCTCAGGAGCAAAGAGCAAGAACTGTGCTAATACCATGATAAAGCCCCCTACGACGATAGACTTACGTTGCCCCCAATATCTGTCAGAGAGCCAACCTCCGAAGAGTGGTGTGAAATAACAGAGCCCTGTGGCCAAACCATAGACAATTGTACTAAATCCTTTTTCATAACCAAGCCCACCATTAAGCCAAGTAGCTGTTAGGTAAAGCACCAAGATACCGCGCATCGCATAGTAGCTGAAACGCTCCCACATTCCCGTAAAAAATATGAGGTAAAGCCCCGCGGGATGTCCTTTTTTTTCTGTATTCATTATCTGTCTAATTAAATTATGTTATGTATTATAAATTATTCAATATGAATTGGGTCATCTTTTCATATAGGTGATGTCGTGTATTTCCTCCATAGATACCGTGATCCTTATCGGGATAGATCGCCCACTCGAACTGCTTATCGTACTGTACCAAGGATTCTATCAGGCGCATGGAGTTCTGTACATGTACATTGTCATCGGCTGTACCATGTACCAAGAGGAATTTCTTGTCCAAGTTCTTGGCATAGGTAAGAGGTGAATTGTTATCATAGCCCTCAGGGTTTTCCTGTGGAGTCTGCATATAACGTTCGGTATATACTGTGTCATAGAAACGCCAATTGGTTACAGGTGCTACCGCGATGGACATCTTGAACACTTCTCCTCTTAAGATACAGTTGGAGGCCATAAATCCACCAAAGCTCCAGCCCCAAATACCGATACGGTTTTTATCTATATACTTGTAATTGCCTACAATCTTAGCGACTTCCACTTGGTCTTCCAACTCATATTTGCCCAATTGTTTGTAAGTACATTTCTTAAAAGCTGCCCCCTTGTAGCCTGTACCACGCCCATCTACACAGAGAATGATATAACCCTTTTGAGCCAACATATAGTACCAAAAATCGTCAAAGCCTGAGAAGGAGTTGCTCACTTGTTGAGAACCAGGACCTGAATATTGGCACATGAAGAGTGGATATTGTTTGTTTTCATCAAAATCAGCTGGCTTGATCATCCAAGCATTGAGTTTGTCTCCATTTTTGGTAGTAATCTCAAAGAATTCCTTAGTTGATTTCTTATAAGTAGCGATTTTCTGTTCCAACTCATTATTGTTGAGTATCTCCTTAACCACCTTCCCTGTTTTGCTATCATTAAGGGTATAGAGGCTGGGCTTCTTCACACTTGAGTACTCATTGATAAACAAGGAGAAATCAGGACTAAAGGTAGCCTCATTGGTACCAGCCTCCACAGCCAAGGCTTGCTTGTCCTTGCCTGAAAGCGCAATGCTATAGATACCACGATTGATAGAGCCAGGTTCGGTGGATTGGTAATAGATACGTTTGGCCTTAGGATTGTAGCCATAGTACTCGGTTACCTCCCATTTTCCTTGGGTAATTTGCCTCAAGAGCTTACCTTTTTTATCATAGTGGTAGAGGTGATTATTGCCATTTTTTTCAGAGGTGATAATAAAGCTATTATCGTCCAAGAAAGTAAGGTTATCTGTGATACTTACATAAGCCTTATCCACTTCGTGATATACAGACTTAAATTGCTTGGTAGCAGCATCTACAAAGAGGATATTGAAATCATTCTGATGCCTATTGAGG
>CAJZFM010000294.1 GCA_915070235.1 uncultured Capnocytophaga sp.
TGGCCAATCCCCCACTGATAATGATAAAGGTAGTACCATTACCTATGAAATACAAAGCTGAATTGACATCGGCAGGGACAATCTTGAGAAAGCCCAATTTCTTATAGGTATGTGCCTCATTCAGTCCCATGCTTTCCCCTAAGCTACGGCTTTCCCTAATGAGCCATGGGTCGGCAGGAATCAAAGCTCCTGTAGCAGCCACCGCTGCAATCCCATAAGGATAATAAGGCTTAGCTACAAAATCTTTGAGGGTATTAAGGGCATTGCGAGGTGCCTTATTAACCAAATCCCAGAACTTTGGCTTTTTGTAGGTAAAGGACAGCCCGTCCTCTATGATATAGGTTTGTTCGGTTTTAGCCGTTTCCTCTTCAATCGGCAAGGACGGACTATCTACCGATAGGGTGTCTGTTTCCGCTTGTGCGACTGCTATATAGCTACAAAAAAAGGGAAGGAGCAAAAGGAAAGTATGTTTCATTGGTTACTCGTCACTTGTCGTTAGTTGCTATTTAAGGATTCCTTTTTTAATAAGTGTCTCAGCTATCTGAATAGTGTTGGTGGCAGCCCCTTTGCGGAGGTTATCAGCAACCACCCATAGGTTGAGGGTCTTAGGCTGAGACTCATCACGACGCACACGACCCACAAAGACCTCGTCCTTACCATGAGCATAGATAGGCATAGGGTAGGTATTGGTATCGGTATTGTCCTGTAAGACTACCCCTGGGGCATGTGCCAAGAGCTTACGTACCTCTGCCAAATCATATTCTTGCTCAAACTCCACATTGACTGACTCACTATGACCTCCCACCACGGGAATACGTACTGCCGTAGCCGTAACTTGTATGGAGTCATCGGCAAAGATTTTTTTGGTTTCTCTAACCAACTTCATTTCCTCCTTGGTATAGCCATTTTCTTCAAACACATCGCAGTGAGGAATGGCATTGCGATGGATCGGATAGTGGTATGCCATAGGCCCTTCTATACCTTGATATTCGTTTTCCAACTGCTTTACGGCTTTTACCCCTGTTCCTGTGATAGACTGATAGGTAGAGACCACAATACGCTTGATGCCAAACTTACGCAAAGGTGCTAAAGCCACAAGCATCTGGATAGTAGAGCAGTTCGGATTGGCAATAATCTTGTCCTCTGCGGTAAGTACATCGGCATTGATTTCGGGGATCACGAGCTTCTTGGTCGGATCCATACGCCAAGCTGAAGAGTTATCCACCACCACGGTACCCACTTGGGCAAACTTAGGCGCCCACTCCTTGGAGGTATCGCCCCCTGCGGAGAACAAAGCTACATCGGGCTTGAGGGAGATGGCTTGGGTCATGCCCACTACTTTATATTCCTTACCCTTGAAGGTAATGGTTTTTCCTACTGATTTCTCGGAGGCTACAGGAATCAGTTCTGTTACTGGAAAATTGCGCTCGGCCAAGACCTCCAGCATCACATTGCCTACCAGTCCGGTAGCGCCTACTACGGCTACTTTCATAATATTTCTTTTTTATGTATAATCACGCAAAAGTAGGAATTTTTTCTCTGACAAACAAAATATTTCTTTTATTCTTTTAAAAGATGTAATTTTGCACCCTCAAACAAGCAACAACATCATGCGGACAAAATCCATCAAACGGAATAAAATCAATGTCGTTACCTTAGGGTGCTCTAAGAATGTATATGATAGTGAGGTACTTATGGGACAGCTCAAGGCCAGTGGCAAGGAGGTAGTACATGAGGACAAAGGGAACATCGTGGTAATCAACACCTGTGGCTTTATCAACAATGCCAAGGAAGAAAGTATCAACACCATTCTGGAATATATCCAAAAGAAAGAGGAAGGCCTTGTGGATAAGGTTTTTGTTATGGGCTGTCTCTCAGAGCGTTACAAACCTGATTTGCAGAAAGAAATCCCCGATGTGGATCAGTATTTTGGTACCACAGAACTCCCTGCGCTGCTCAAGGTATTGGGTGCCGACTATAAGCATGAGCTCATAGGCGAGCGCCTAACGACCACCCCTAAGAACTATGCCTATCTAAAGGTATCCGAGGGTTGCGATCGGCCTTGTAGCTTCTGTGCCATTCCACTGATGCGCGGCAGCCACAAGAGTACCCCTATAGAGAATTTGGTTGTGGAGGCTGAAAAATTGGCCAAAAAAGGGGTTAAAGAGTTGATTCTTATCGCCCAAGACGTCACCTACTATGGTTTAGACCTATACGGCGAACGCAAATTGGCCGACCTACTCCGCGCCTTGGTCAAGGTAGAGGGTATAGAGTGGATACGTATTCACTATGCTTTCCCTACTGGTTTCCCTAAGGACGTGCTTACAGTAATGAAAGAGGAGCCTAAGATATGCAAATACTTAGATATTCCACTCCAGCACATTGCCGACCCTATCCTCAAGAGTATGAAGCGCGGTACTACCCAAGCCAAAACCACCCAACTGCTCAAGGACTTCCGCGAAGCTATGCCTGAAATAGCCATTCGCACCACCCTGATTGTAGGGTATCCAAACGAGACAGAGGAAGATTTTGAACTGCTTAAGGAGTTTGTTCGCCAGATGCGTTTTGAGCGTTTGGGCTGTTTTACTTATAGCCATGAGGAGAATACTGCTGCTTATGAGCTGGAAGACAATATACCCGAAGAAGAAAAGCAACGCCGCGCCTCCGAGATTATGGAAATACAATCCCAGATCTCTTGGGAGCTCAACCAAGCCAAGGTTGGCAAGACTTTCCGTTGCCTTATTGACCGCAAAGAGGGGCAGTACTTTGTAGGCCGTACCGAGTATGACTCCCCCGATGTGGATAACGAAGTCCTTATAGATGCTGCCAAGCACTATGTGAAAATAGGCGACTTTGCCGACATCTTAATTACAGAGGCTACCGATTTTGACCTATATGGTACACCAGTGAAAAGTGAATAGTGAAAAATGAAAAGTTTGTATAATTCCA
>CAJZFM010000295.1 GCA_915070235.1 uncultured Capnocytophaga sp.
GCATTTTCCGTTCTTTACAATTTTTCTAAAAGTAGTACTGTCATTTCGTCTCTTTAGATTGCGATGATATTCTTTCTTTATTTTGTCAATAAGTTGTGCAATGGAAAATAGACACTCTTTTTCCTCATCTACCTCTTTTAACAAAATTCCTTTTTTATCATAGTATTTTGTAATACCATATGGATTGTTACAAATTCCTTGTCCTACCTGAAGTTGATGTTTTGTTCTCAAATGATATAAGCAAAAAATATCATAAGTAGTTACTGCATTATATGCTCTTACTTGTATAAGACTATCATTCGGGAAATAATATATTTCTACACCTTTATTTCCTTTTATAAAGTGTTTTCGTTTCTCATCAGAAGTAATAGCTGTATTTAATTGCCAATTTTTAAATACATCTTCACTAAAATATATTCTCTTTTTTATATTGAAATTTTGATGTATACAACTTGTACTAAACAATATTACAATACACGACATGATAGCTTTCTTCATAGTTTTATAAATATTTTATAAAAACATCACTCCCCAACTGGCGCGTTTCTTGCAGCTCGTGCCTATTATAGGAAGAGCTTTTCACTCTTCACTTTTCACTCTTCACTTTTCACTTTTCACTCGTCACTCTCTCTATTTCTCTTCTGACCACTTCCAAGTCCTCTTGATAGGTCATTCCAAACCATACCGCTTCGGTAGGTACTACCTCCACCACATAGCCCTGTGCCATGGCATGGCTCACAAGGGTAGGAATATAGAACTCCGCTTTGGGATCTCCCTTATGTTCGGCTATAAAGGCCTCAAATAGGGGTACGCCTAACTGGAATATATCTGTAGTAAAGCCCCAAAAGTTCATAGAAACAAAGCTCGTCAGTGGGAAACGCTCCCCTGTGCGCTCATCAGTGGCCTCATTCTCGCCTGTTTTGAGCAGTTTGGTGCGTTCCTCTATACTAATGAGATGATGATCCTCGCTTACAGTACAAATACCACGCGATACAGTACCATTCTCACTTAGTGTATTACCTAAGCGATAGCCCGCCGAGAAAAAGGTCTTCTCTTTCCCCTTGCGCAAGGCCTCGGCCATCATCTCAAACGAGTGAGCCCCATAGAAGTCGTCGGCATTGATAATTAGAAAAGGGTTGTGTATCTGATCTTTCAAGCACAATAGTGCATGGCCTGTTCCCCAAGGTTTTTTGCGCTCTATTTCCTTAGGGGTCATAGTATCCTGACACACAAAAGAAAGTTTCTCCTCAGGAAATTTTTTCAGCAAATGCGCTTTCATCTGTGCTTCTATCTCAGAACGAACAATCAAAACTACATTATCAAATCCTGCCGCAAAGGCATCTGCTATAGAATAATCCAAAAGAATAGAGTCCCCATATATAGGAACGATCTGCTTATCAGCACCAAAACGGGAACCCAAGCCCGCCGCCAATACGGCTAATGTTATTTTCATATTTCAAAAATATTTCTCAAATTCATTAGTCACTTGTCACTTGTCACTTGTCATTAGTCATTAGTCACTTGTCACTAATAAGGCTTTGTATCGCCAATTTATAGCTTTCCATCCCAAAGCCCACAATAATCCCCTTAGCCACAGGTGATATATAGGAGTGATGACGAAAATCTTCGCGTGCAAAGGTATTGGAGATATGCACCTCCACCACAGGGGTAGTAATCCCACGAATAGCATCATGCAGTGCCACCGAGGTATGGGTATAGGCACCCGCATTGAGGATAATCCCGTCGTAGGAGAAGCCCACCTCATGGAGCTTATCTATCAGTGCTCCTTCGTGGTTGGACTGGAAATAGTGCAAATTCACCTCAGGGTAAGCCGCCTTGAGGGTCTCAAAATACGCCTCAAAACTCTCTTGCCCATATACTGAAGGCTCTCGCCTGCCCAAAAGGTTCAGGTTCGGCCCATTGATGATGATAATCTCCATATCTATCCTTCATTCATATGAGGAAGTACCTCTTTACCTATTTCTTCTATTACCTCTTTCATAGGGCGCGAACAGAACTTCGCAATGAATATCGTATGGCTAACTCCCATAAACTTGAGCGTTTGCAACAAGTCTATCAAGTAGTTACGACCCAAGCGGAAACCAAGTTCTATATTGATAGGCTCTGCATTGGGATCCTCCAATAGGTCTATATACAAGGGCTGTATATATGGCTTATCTGGCTGATTGTATTTCTTAAGAGTGGCTTTCCAGTTCTGTATGATGTTCTTGGTATAAGCGAACTCACGTGGGTAGTAGATCCAGCCATCTCCATTTTGGGCAATCCAGTCAAGGTTAATCCCTCCAGCATGTCCTGTAACATACATCGGAATACGCTTGTTTACAGGCTTTGGAATCACATCCGCTTCGCCTTGCATCTTCCCAAATGAGGTCTCATAGCGAGGAAAATCTTCACTCCAGAAAGTACGAATAGTCTCTATCTGTCGCATAAAGTCTATACTACGGTTCTCGTATGGCCTATTAAAAGCAGGATATTCTATCGCACGGTCTCCTGAGGCTACCCCAAGGTGCAAACGACCTGGAAAAAGTTGATCTATACTTGCCGCTGCTTTGGCAAAGTGTATCGGGTGGCGCAGAGGAAGTACCATACTGGCCGTACCAAGCTTGATTTTATTGGTCAAGGTGGCTATATGTGCCATATACACCCAAGGGTCATATATCTGTCCCACATCGCGGAAATTAGGATCAAAAAGAGGTACATCCCTCACCCATAATGAGTCAAAACCTAAGTCCTCCGCTTGTTGGGCAAGAGCAATCTGTTCATCTTTGTTCATACGAGGCACTGGCCCCTCAAACGCCTCTATAGGGAATAACACCCCCATAGTAAGCTGATCTGTTGTTATCATATATTTTTTAGTTTTTTTATCTATTTTCACTCTTCACTCTTCACTTTTCACTCTTCACTT
>CAJZFM010000296.1 GCA_915070235.1 uncultured Capnocytophaga sp.
TTCAGGGTTATTGATAATTGCATCAAGCCTGTCAAGATTGGTAAAGAGCAGGTGAGCACGCTTATAAGTAGCGAAACGACGGGCAAAACCTATGGTAAGTACATCATCACGTAGAGAATCAAATACTTCCACAATCTCACGAGGAGTGAAATAGGTGATATTTTGACTATCGGTTAGGTTGTGCTTGATACGGCGTATGAGTTTAGAGCGGAGTTCTTGCTTGATTTGGGCTACTTTCTCATCAGGGACATCGTAAATACCTTCAAACGATGCTTCTGTATAGGCGCCAGCCTCTTTCTTGAAGTACTTTTCTTCCACTTCTTTCCATAGAGGCGAAGTCCAGGTAGGACGGTGTACTCCATTGGTTACATAGCTGATATGGAGTTCCTCTGGTAGGTAGCCTTTCCACATATCTTTGAAGATATCACGGCTTACCTCGCCATGGAGCATACTCACCCCATTGACTTCCTGAGAGAGGTTTGCAGCCAAGAAGCTCATGGAGAATTTCTCATGAGGATCATTCACATTGATCTTACCAAGAGAAAGAATCTGTTGCCAATCCACATGGAGTTTTTCGGCATAGTCGCCTATGAAAGCCCGTAGCATAGTTTCCTCAAAGGCATCATGCCCCGCAGGTACTGGGGTGTGCGTTGTAAAGAGGGAAGAGGCACGAACCACTTCTACCGCTTCGGAGAAAGAAAGGTGATGTTCGTTGATAAACTTATTCAAACGTTCCAAACCAATTAAGGCGGCATGTCCTTCGTTGCAGTGGTATATATCATAGGAAACACCTAAGCTGCGGAGCACCTTGATACCACCCAAGCCCAAAAGCATCTCTTGCTTGAGTCGGTTCTCCCAGTTACCTCCATATAAGTGGTGAGTGATGGTGCGGTCTTCTTCGTTATTGTCCTCATAGTCAGTATCCAAGAGGTAAAGCTCAATACGCCCTACATCCACACGCCATACACGTGCATAGAGGGTACGACCAGGCAAGGCCAAGGAGATTTTTAGCCATTTGCCATCCTTGTCAAGCACTGGGGAAACAGGAATCTTGGTGAAGTCCTGTGCTTCATATTCGGACTCTTGATTACCAAAGGCGGAAATCTTCTGAGTGAAATAACCATAGCGGTAAAGCAAGCCCACCCCTGTGATCTTGGTAGCCTTGTCGCTGGCTTCCTTGAGGTAGTCGCCGGCCAAGATACCCAAACCTCCAGAGTAGATCTTTAGGGAAGAATGCAAACCAAATTCCATGCTAAAGTAAGCGATGGAAGGATTGGTCATCTCTTTCTTCTTTTCCATGTAAGTCAAGAAGTCATTGTATACCTTATCCAAACGTGCCATGAAGGCAGCATCGTTCTCCAAGGCCTTGAACTTACTGAGCGAAATGGAGTCAAGTAGCAAAATAGGGTTCTTATGGACACGACGCCACTCTTCAGGATCTATGCTCTTGAAAAGTTGTTCAGCTTCTTCGTTCCAGCACCACCAAAGGTTTTTAGCCAATTCCTCAAGGGCTTTGAATTTCTCAGGGGTAGCACGGTGTACGATCACACTGCGCCAGAAAGGCGTATTGACTACCTTGGATTGTTCCCATACTTCCACATCGGTATCAACTATAGGTAGTTTGGCCAAGCGTGGTTGTAACTTATTGAGGGTAAGTTCGTAGGCTTTTTGGTAATAGACAAAAAACTTATCCCAAAGGGCGGCCTTTCCTATCTGTTGGGCATCTTCCCATAGCGCTTCGTAAGCAGTAGGGGAGAGGCGGGCAATTTTTTCTATTTGGCTTACCACTCCTACCACCACTTCTTGGTAGTTGCTGTCATCGCGACGGAGCACCTTCAAGGCCAAGTTTTCGTTGGGGAAATGTGCCAAAGCCCAAGAGCCAAAGCCTGCTAAGGTAGTGGTAATGGTAGGCACCCCAAAGCATAAACTCTCAAAAGGAGTATAGCCCCATGGCTCATAGTAGGACGGGAATACAGTAAGGTCTATCCCTGTCAAAAGGTCATAGTAGGAGAGATCAAACACCCCATCATTGCCCAAAAGATAGCTCGGACAATACACCACTTTTACTTTATCTTGTAGTTGGTTAAAGAGTTGAGCTTCTTTTAGTTTGGATATGATAGTATTGTGATATTCATCAGTTACCAAATGTGTCGTATAGGTCTGCCCAACGGTGTTAGTTCCTTCATAAGCCGAAGGAATAAGAATGAAAGCAACCACTTCTCGGTCAAAGGTAGCATCCTTATTGATTTCTTGAAGGGCATCGATAAAGACATCTATTCCCTTGTTTCTGAACTCATTGCGTCCGCTAATAGCCACAAAGAAAGGCTTCTTTTCAAAGGTAGTTCCTGTAACCTTTTGGGCTACTTCTTGGAGCTTAGCGGCAGCTCTTTTGTGTTTTTCAAGGAAGCTGGTACGATCGCTTATATGACCTTCATCAAAGCCATTAGGAGTAACCACCTCAGGGATACGGCCTAAGAAGTGTGCGGCCTCACGAGCAGTAATATCGCTTACAGTAGTAAATACATCGGCCTGACAAGCAGCCTTAGCTTCTAGGAAGTGCTTATGCTGTACGGAGAAGCGGTAGGCCAATTCGGTAGGCTTGTATTCCTCCAAATAGTTGTACAGTGCCCAGCCATTGCCAGCTATGCTACGGCCCAAGACGGTCGCATGAGTAGTGAATACGGTACCCACCTGTGGAACTTCCTGCTTGAGATAGAGTAAGGCAGTACCACTCATCCACTCATGGAAATGGGCAATGGCACGTTCGCGTACCCCTACTTGGAAACGGATAAAACTCTCCAAGACCTTTCCTACAGCATAGCCAAAGAGGGCAGACTCGGTGAAGTCCCAAGAGGCATTGAGCGAATCCAGCTGTTGGGTATTCCAATAATAGGTAAGGATTTCATTTTTCTCGCTAAT
>CAJZFM010000297.1 GCA_915070235.1 uncultured Capnocytophaga sp.
GCTCGGGTTCGAATTCTAAGCCTTTGGCACGAGCAAACCAATTGTCGGCGTCATATTCCGCATCAATGATAGGCACGTTACACTTTTCAGCAAAGCGGATATTTTCCTCCTTGCGGATATCATATTCCTTTTTAGGATGTATATTAGGGTTATAGAAAAAGATAGTAAAGTCAATCCCTGAGTCCTGGATGGCCTTGATGATACCTCCAGAGCAAGGCGCACAACAGGAGTGTAGTAGGAGTTTCTTGCCATCATTGGGCAAAACTAACTTTTCTCGAATAATTTCCATAGGTTGAGGATTAATTCAAAAAAGACTTTCACGCAAGATGAAAGCCTTTTCCAATTTTCATATTATGAGCAACTATATTAAACAGATCAAACTTGATGCAAAGGTACGATATTTTTTGAGAAATACAATGTCTTTCTCAGAATTTCTTTTTAAGCGGAGAAAACCGCTACATCTTTGTTGATTTTCTTCACCAAGCCCTGAAGTACCTTCCCAGGTGCAAGTTCGTAGAACTCTGTGGCACCATCGGCAATCATTTGTTGGACGCTTTGTGTCCATTTGACAGGAGCGGTGAGCTGAGCGATGAGGTTTTTCTTAATCTCCTCAGGATCAGTTACCGCAGTAGTGGTCACATTCTGATAGATAGGGCAGAGTGGTTTTTGGAAAGTGATTTCCCCGATAGCCTTGGCCAATTCTTCTTCGGCAGGTTTCATCAGAGAAGAGTGGAAAGCGCCCCCCACAGGGAGGATTAGTGCACGCTTAGCTCCTGCGGCCTTGAGTGTTTCGCAGGCCTGCTCTACGGCCTCATAGGCACCAGAGATCACCAGTTGCCCTGGGCAGTTATAGTTGGCTGGAGTTACCACGCCCTCGGTATCCTTGCAGGCTTGTTCTACTATGGCATCGTCCAGCCCTAAGATAGCGGCCATAGTGCCACGCTGAAGTTCGCAGGCCTTTTGCATAGCCTCAGCACGCTTGGCTACCAAGCGCAAACCCTGCTCGAAGGTCAGTACGCCACTGGAGACCAAGGCGGAGAACTCTCCTAAGGAGTGCCCAGCGACCATATCAGGCTTGAAAGCATCGCCCAAGACCTGGCGCTGAATGACAGAGTGTAAGAAGATGGCTGGCTGGGTAACACGTGTTTGCTTTAGTGCCTCTTCATCACCGGCGAACATGACCTCAGTGATAGGGAAGCCTAAAATAGTATTGGCTTCTTCAAAGAGCGATTTGGCAAGGGGACTGCTCTCATATAAGTCCTTTCCCATTCCCACAAACTGGGAACCCTGTCCAGGGAAAATATAAGCTTTTTTCATGGTGTATCTTGAGTTTGTGTATCTCGGGGCAAAGATATGTTTTTTTTGGGAGATAGACAAGAGGTATCCTCAGGGGGTAACAAGCAAAGTAGGAATAAGGGGATACAGATAGGTAAGCCCATAATTCCTTCAGTTGTATTGAATAGGAAAAAAGTGATTAGTACATAGATACCTAAAAGAAATTTGTTCTTTATACCAAAATAAACAACAAAAACATGGAAAAATAGAATAAATAAAAAACCTACTAATCCTTGTTCTACCAAAGTACTTAAATAATCATTGTGCAATGTGTGAAAATCATATCCTGCTTTTATAATAACATTTTCTTCAGATCCAGCTCCTTTTCCAAAAAAAGGAGATTCCTTAAAACTATTCCAAGCAGCAAGATTCATTCTATTTCTGATATCATCATTAAAATAATTATTCTTTTTGACGATAAGAAAAGGTAAAAGGAATAAGATAATTAGAGAAGCAAAACTTGTGTAATATATAATCTTTTTCCTTGATTTAACCCTTTTCATCAGCTCAACCCATAGGAATACAAGCATAATAATCCCGATTCCTAAAATAACTACACGTGCTTGTATAATCAGAGATACTATTATTAGAAGTATAAAATAGAAAATGATATGCCAAGAGGTAATCCATTTTTGTTTGTTCTCTCTCCATAACCAATAACCCATAACAAAAACTAATAAGAATCCCCAACCAATCATACTCTGATGCAGAGTAACACTCCACTTCATGGTTTCAATATAGGAAATATCCCCTAAATATCCCTTTGATAAAGAAAGAAAAGAAAAAAGAGGTTTTTGGTATTGCTTAACTAAGAAAATATAGGAGGCTATATTGAGCGTCATTAAGTTGATAAAAACTATAAAGGGAATATAGATAAAGGGGTAAAGTTCTTTTTTCTGTACCTTGTAAAAGCAACTTACTATAGGTAACATAATAAAGAGACAATAATAATCTATATGATGGAAGGATTTTGAAAAATTGTCAGACCATAAAATGCTTAAGAATTTCACAAAACTCAAGAGAAAGAAAGCAATCATTATAGGATGAGGTCTGTAAAAAGTTTTTTTATAAATTCCATAGAATAGACACAGCAAAAGTAAGACAATTCCTAATCCTAATATCATCTTGTATTTGTAAGGATACAAACAGATTAGAAAGGAAGCAAGAATAGTGATAAAAGTTCTAAAAGGACTAATGTTTTGGACTAATGTTTTCCATCGGAAGAATACATCTATACAAGAGATTATTATAACAATTCCGATAATAATTCTAAAAAATAGTTTTATATTTGCTATCCAAAAAATATAATAAATCATTATGGAAGTAGTTCAACAGAAGAAGGGACATCCTAAAGGACTTTACCTCTTGTTTTTTACTGAGATGTGGGAGCGTTTCAGTTATTACGGAATGCGTGCGATACTTATTCTTTACCTTACTAAAAAGTTCATAGAGGGAGGCTTAGGAATGGATGAAAAATATGCAATGCTGTTGTATGGATACTTTACAGGCTTCGTATATTTCACACCATTGATTGGCGGTTGGTTGGCTGATAGATACTTGGGGAAAAGGCTG
>CAJZFM010000298.1 GCA_915070235.1 uncultured Capnocytophaga sp.
CCTGAGGAATACAAAACGGTAGAGGACTTAGACTGGTTTCTCCTTTATGGAGAGGGAGTTTTTAATTCTTATATGTAATTAATACTTGATAATTATACCTAACTTATATGAAAACCTATTTTTACCTTTTATTTTTGCTATCGTTCTCTTTAGCAGCACAAACCAAGGATGCACAAAAGCGTTTGTACTATAATCCTATGGAGGGAGATCCTGCCTATGCTATGGGCAAGTATAAGCTGAAGTTACAGGGCTTTGCAGAAACTTTTGATACGCTTACAACGAAGCAGAATATGGTGGATTTTGCTAAGAAAAATCACTTCTTGGATACCATTCCCAAGCAGAATCCGAAGCTGGCAATGCCTCATTATTACCTTACTTATTATAAAAAGAATGGAGAAAATCATTGGCAAAATACGATGGTTTATTTCATCGGAAATAAAATCGAAGGAAAAGATGTATTACTGATAGCTACGATTAGTTCAGTCTCCGAGTCACCTTCCGAAGAGATTGACACAGAGATGATTCAGCTGGTATTAGATAAAAAAGTGCCCAAAGAAAATCATATGGGTGGGCGTTCTTTTGATTTTCTCGGAAGAAAAGTACCCCTAATGGACGAATGTTATTGGACTGGGGTCAATATTGTACGTTGCCCCACCAAAGGGGAAATGAATTGGAGCTTGCATCCTTCCTTAGCCGAGGCACAGCAGGCTATTGCCTTACAGAAGAGATGGGCGATGATGATTCCTGCGCCAGAGAATCATACAATGAGCCTTCTGATGGAGCGGGATATCACTCTCCTCTTCGAAGGGAAGGAAACACGAGCTACAGAAATTATCTATAACGAACACTATCAACATCCTATCCTAAAGAGTCATCATAAGGATTACAAACTCATTGTCTATTATATAGCCACAGAGGTCAGAGGGCAGGCGATTGCTTGTGCGATTGCCCAAATCTTCTCGTTAGCTTATTGTAAGATACGCAGCATCGTTTGTGCTTTGTTTTCGGTTTCCTGCCATTCGCTTTCCTCTTGCGAGCCACTATTTATCCCACCTCCTACATATACAAATACCTCTTTGTCTGAGAGCTGGGCGCATCTGAGATTGACAAATAGGTCTAAAGAATTTTTATGTTTGAAATTCACAAGGCCACAATATCCCGCATAGAACTCCCTTGGATATCCTTCATTTTCTAAAAGAAACTCACGCGCCTTTTCCGTAGGGAAGCCACATACGGCAGGGGTAGGGTGTAGGCGTTGGACAATTTCTTGGATAGGTGTATTAGGAGCGATTTTAGCGGTAATTTCTGTGCAGAGGTGCCAGAGCTTGCCGGCGCGTACTTCGTGTGTTTTTCCGGTGGATAAATCGGTTGTGTAAGGGGATAGCACCTTGATAATCGTATCAGTGACTACTTGTTGTTCTCTATACTCTTTTTCAGTCCATAAAGGTTTTTCTCCTTCAATAAAAGGTTTGGTGCCTGCCAAGGACATAGTGCGAAATTGGTTGTCTTCTATTTTGACCAATGTCTCAGGGGTTGCCGCTACCCATTTGCCTATTTTAGGATGAGAAAAAGCATAGCAAAAAGCCGTAGGATAAGCCTGTACGAGGTCTTGAAAATAAGTGAGAAGAGGCTTTGGAGCTTTGGTGTAGGCAATTCTTCGGGAGAGGACCACCTTTGTCAATTCTCCTTTGTCAATAGCTTTTAGGGCTTTGCCAAATAATGCCTGATACTCCACTCTTGCTGAGGAGGAGAGGATAGGAGAGGGGAGGGCATCTTGTTTTTCTTCACTGACAAAAGCCGTAGAAAAAAGATTGTCTTGCCTTAGTAGAAAAGACTCCGTCCCCATGAAAGGGTGTATGATAAACCCTTTTTCTGAAAAATCCTCTATGGTGTGTACACAAGTGTCGTTTTGGTAGATAAGATGGAGCTGACTGTCATTGGGATATTTGAACAGTACAAAAGGCAGGCATTCAGCGGCTACTTCTTTAGCTTTTTGTAAGAAATCTTCAGGAGAAAGTATCATCTTTTCTTTACAATTATAGTTGTGTGCTTGCCATAGGAAATGAGCTTGTTATCCTCATCAGTGATTTTGATATCCCAATGTTGTAGGGTACTTCCCTTATGGATTAGAGTAGCCTTGGCAAAAACTGTTTTTCCCAGAGCTGCAGGACGGATATGATTCATTGAGATATCGGTACCTAATACCAATTGCTTGTCAGGATTAGCTAAGAGTACCGAGGCCATACTCCCCACCGTTTCGGCTAAGGCTGCAGAGGCACCGCCGTGTAGGATACCATTGATCTGGCAATTTTTCTCAGTAACAGGCATTTGCGCAATAAGGTAATCCTTACCTACCTCAATGAAGGAAATCTCAAAGTTCTCCAGTAAGGTATTTTTTCCAATGGCATTGGCTTGTTCTAATAAGTCTTCTTGCATAGTCGCTGAAATTTAGTGCAAAAATACGAAAATAATCACAAATAACTAACATTCATCTTTGAGGAATGTTTCCCCTTTTTGAGTGAGTCGCAGGGTAATAGCATCTACAAAAACGAGATATCCCTCTTCTTCTAAGTCCGATAGATACATTTTTAGCTTGCCTTGGTATATTATTTCAGGATATTTTCTAATAATGCGCCTATCTATACTAGGGATAGAGACTTCTTCCCCCTTGTTGACATCCCTTATAAGCTGTAATAGGTATATTTTCTCTTCTAATAACATATTTCCAATAACCTCTTGAGGATACTTACTACCTGATTTGCGACAAAGCAAACAGCGGACACACTCTTACCGTGCGCTCTGCTCCTTCTTCAGTATCGGTATAGGTGAACGTTCCAAAGTTCTCTAATGAGGCTCTTATGGCGTTCTTTAGCTTCTTTTCGCGCATAAACTGCCACAAA
>CAJZFM010000299.1 GCA_915070235.1 uncultured Capnocytophaga sp.
GGGAGAAGAACGAATGGCGCTTCTTCGTTAATGGCTTTACCGAATACTCAGATACTCCAGGAGGGCTTAGCCAAGCACAATGGGATGCAGATCCTGAACAATCGGTGAATCCTCACGATTTCTTTGAAGCTCGACGCTTTAGTACTGCCGTTTCTTACAAACGTCTTTTTGATGAGCAGAATTCGCTTACTACCTCCCTCTATGGAAGTTATCTCAAGCGTGATTGGTGGCTTGACAACCGCAATGCAGACCCTGCTAAGCGCAAATTTACGTCAGCTTTGCGAGATATTCCTTCTTTGGGACTCTTCTCCGACTATGAACGTACCAATACACTCTTTGGTAAGGAGAACAAGCTCTTGGCAGGGATACGCCTACATACCGATATTACCCATGATATATCTGTGGCAGGTGATAAAATGGGTGTAAAAGAAGGGAAAACCACTGCCAATTCAGCCAATACCGTTGCTGTAGTGGAAGGTTATGTGTTTGATGAGTTCCATATCACTGATAAGTTCAATATCAATCCAGCAGTACGCTATACCTTTGTCAATTACGACAAAGAGGATTACTTCCGCAATCAGTGGGATAACACCAATGAAGATGCCTTTATCTACTCTTTGGGGTTATTCTATAAGTTCTCCGAAGATTATCGTGCATACCTTACCTATTCCAAGGGGTATAAGATGCCACAGATTCGTATAGCCTTTGAAACCAATGGTGATTTGGATGCAGAAACATCTAATAACTATGAATTGGGCTTACGTACTACTCCTACCGATTGGTTGGAAGTGGAATTGGCTGCTTATATTTTGGATTTTGACCACAAGATATTCCGAGAAGGCGGCTTGCTTAACAACGGAGGTAAGGCACTACACCAAGGAATAGAAATGAGTGGAGCTATCTATCCTATAGAAGGGTTGAAACTCTACGGAAGTGGTGCTATCCAGAAAGCAACTATAGAGTACGGTATGTATAAGGGTAACCGCATACCTTATGCCCCTCGCTATACAGCTACTGCAGGAGCAAAATACCAAATGGATTGTGGAGGTGGCGTCCTTACCCTCAACGGGTATGGGAACTTTGTAAGTTCTCAGTTCTCTGATACTAAAAATACAGTAGAGGGTTCTGCCAATGGTAATGTAGGGCTTATTCCTAAGTTTTTCTTGCTCAATGCTACAGCTAACTATAGTATCAAGCAATGGAATGTGAACCTCAATGCGCTAAACCTACTCAACCGCAAGTACTTCACTACTCGCCACAGTGCTTGGGGAGGAATTATGCCAGCGGCTACTATCAGTATATTAGCTGGAGTAGGCTACCAGTTTTAGTAGGCTAATTAGCTGTTTTTTTAATTTGCCAATGTGCTGATTTTCTAATTAGCATATTGGCAAATTTGTTTATTATAAAAAAAATTCTTTTTTCTTTTGGTGGTATTAAAAATATTTTCTATCTTTGCGCTTTAATTTCGAATAAAAAAATATAACTATATTTATAAACAGAATTTAATCACTGTAATAGAACAAAAATATAAAAGTATGACAACATTCAAACAATCAACCAATGCGCTACATGCAGGGTATGATGCGCAAGCCCATCAAGGCGCTCAGGCGGTGCCTATCTATCAGACAACGTCCTATGTATTTGAAAATGCAGATGATGCCGCAGGAAGGTTTAATCTTTCGATTCCTAAATACATCTATACACGACTAAACAACCCTACCAATGACGTATTGGAACAACGCTTAGCAGCCATAGAGGGAGGGGTAGGTGCCGTGGTAACCTCCTCTGGGGCGGCTGCACTGACGACAACTTTCCTTACCCTATTGCGTACGGGGGAGCATATCGTATCATCCAACAGCCTATATGGGGGGACTTATAATCTGCTTAATGTAACCTTGCCACGCTTTGGGATTACCACAACCTTTGTAGATCCGAAGGAGGTAGCCAACTTTGACAAGGCGGTGAAAGAAAATACCCGTGCTATTTTTATAGAGACATTGGGTAATCCTAAGTTGGATGTGCTGGATATAGAGGCAATTGCCAAAGTGGCTCAGAAGCATAAAATTCCTTTGATAGTAGATAATACAGTGGCTACCCCTGTGCTGCTGAATCCTATCAAACATGGGGCTAATATAGTGGTACATTCGCTTACCAAATATATAGGAGGTAATGGTACCAGCCTTGGAGGAGTGATTATAGACGGAGGAAACTTTGACTGGAGTAGTGGCAAGTTTCCTGAATTTACCGAGCCTTCTGCGGGGTATCATGGGCTGGTGCTACATGAGGCTTTGGGTAACTTGGCTTTTGTGGCAAAGCTACGTATAGAGGGCTTGCGCGATTTGGGAACTGCTCTGAGTCCATTCAATGCTTTCCAGATTTTGCAAAGCCTTGAAACCCTTCCTATCCGTGTGAAGAAACACAGCGAGAATGCGTTGGCTCTTGCCAAGTGGCTTAAAGCACAGCCTGAAGTGGCTTGGGTGAATTACCCAGGATTAGAAGATAGCCCCTATAAGGCTTTGGCAGACAAATACCTACAAGGAGGACAGAGTGGTCTGGTTACCTTTGGTCTCAAAGAAGGCTTTGAGGCGGCCAAAAAGACGGTTAATAATGTAAAAATATTCTCTTTGTTGGCTAACTTGGGTGATACTAAATCGCTTATCATTCACCCTGCTAGTACAACCCATCAACAGCTTAGCGAAGAGGCACAAGTACTCACCGGGGTAACCCCAGACCTTATCAGACTTTCAGTAGGATTGGAGGATATAGAGGACTTGCAACATGATCTTAAACAAGCATTTAAATAATGATTAATGCCAGTAATGATTAATGCCAGTAATGATTAATGCCAGTAATGATTAATGCCAATAATCATTAACCATTAAATAAGGGGTGCTCCTAT
>CAJZFM010000300.1 GCA_915070235.1 uncultured Capnocytophaga sp.
ACGCCCAAGCCAGCACCGACTCCAGAGCCAACGCCAACTCCAGAGCCAACGCCAACTCCAGAGCCAACGCCGACCCCTGAGCCTACACCCAAACCAGTACCAACTCCAGAGCCAACGCCCAAACCAGCACCGACTCCAGCGCCAACGCCCAAGCCAGTGCCGACTCCTGAGGCGCAGGAAATTATAGTATATAATGGAGTTTCTGCAGAAAACGGAGGTGAAAATTATTTTAGAGTAGAAAATACAGACCCCAATACGCCTATAAAGGTGCTTATTTTTAATGAAATGGGCTTGATAGTCTATGAAAATGCGCATTATCAACAAAACGGAGACGTATTCCGAGGGTATGCCAATGTAAAAGGTGTGATCACCAGCGGTCAAAGCCTCCCCTCAGGTACTTATTTCTATATACTTTCTTATACCCATAACGGAAAACAAGAAACAAAAAAGGGATACCTTTACCTAAGATAAAAGATAAAAGGGAAAAAGTAAAAGTAAAGCCAAGCGAATACATGGAGCTTGGGTATGTGAGTAAAAGGTAAAGTGTTTTAACTATTGATTTACATTGATAATTCATTATTAATAAAAATATTTGTTGTGAAAACAATTCATTGTTTTAGCTTTTGGTTGCTTATAGGGTGTTGTTTTTCAGCACTCTATGGCCAAGAGAAAACGAGTGCTGTAATAGCACATTTCTCCAAAGCCACTCATTTGCAGTGGGCTGTACCCACTCCTCAGGGGAGTCTTCCTCTGGAGTGGGAGGAACGAGACAATACGCTTTCCTCTGAGGGTTTTCGTAGTTTTGTTGCCTATCATCAAGGGGTGTTTTCTGGTAGTATCTCTATGAATGACACTACTTTATCAGGAGAGGTATGGCACAACGGACACACTTATTCCCTCTCAGATGACAAGGGACTGCTTAGGGTAAGCCCTCAAGAATTGCATACCTCTTGTGAGGCTTGTGCTGATGGAGCGACCCCTCAGCGGGCAATGCTGCCTACTCGTCTGGCTCCTGGTACTATCTTGGCCGAAGAATCGCTTCCTTCTGAAGACAAGCGGGTGTTGTATAATGTGCATGTAATGAGGACTTTCCGTTTGGCCATGCTGATAGATTATAGCTTTTATAAAGGGCACTGTCAGGGGCGTATGGAACTGGCCAAAGCCTTTATGACGGATGTACAAACCAAGCTTAATGAGGTCTGCGGACGGGAATTGGGCTACCAATTTGAATTAGTAGATGATCCACGCCTGATCCGAGTTGCAGAGAAAGAAGAAATCTATCCCGATAAGCCATTGGTACGTACCGTTGTAAATACGGCTACAGATGCGTTTAATAAACTCATAGGGGAGGAGAATTACGATGCAGGTATCGTCTTTGCCGTATATAAGGACAATCGTGGATTGGCACATCTGGGAGAGATTACAGGTAAGCTCAAGGGAGGCTGTGTGGCCAATGAGGAGTTCTATATTATTCTGCATGAACTTGGGCACCTATTGGGTTCTGCCCATACCTTTACCATAGGTGGTGCGACAGCTTCTTCTTTTACTGAACCTGATAGGGGCAACTCTATCATGAGTTATATCAATGACCCTTATGGTACTTATTTTTCCTTGCCTTCTATCTATACCATTCATAATCGTACCAATCTGCATGATGCTTATTATACCGATAAGGCACGTACCCAGCTTGTAGGGCTTGCTCAGCCCAATATCCCTTATGGGGAACCCTCCGATAACAAGGCTCCGATGATAGACCGTAGTAAACTTAGAAAAAGCTATACCTTGCCTCCTAATACCTATTTTCAATTTACCATAGAAGCGAGCGATCCCGATGGAGACCCCTTGCTTTATATGGCACATCAGGCTGATTTTAAGGTGTTTGGCAAGGCACGTTTCCCCTCTAACCGTCCTACTACAGATAATAAAATTGCTTTCTATCGTCCATATACTAAGGATAAAAGTACAAATGAATGGAAAGAGGTTCCTTACAAATTCACTGGGGAATACGAAACAGGAGATTTTACTTTTTGGTTAGGTGTATGCGACGGCTCTGTAGGAGCTTATAAAGCAGGCAAGCCACATACCCCTCTCTATGATGTTTATCAGACCAAAGTACAAATAAAAGATGGAACGCCTTTTAGAATTACAAATATTACAGTGGAAAATAAATTAGGTCGATGTAAGCGAGGAGAGAATGTTACCCTACACTGGAATGTAGATAAGAAGCTATTTGCTTCCGATAGTAAGGTACGTATTCTTTTCTCGGATAATGAGGGAAAGACCTATGACTATGTCTTAGCAGAAGGAGTACCCAATAGTGGACAGGCAACCGTGATTTTCCCTCAAGCAAAAGGCTGGAAGGGCTATGCAGGCTATGTGGAGGGCACCTTCAAGATAGAAGTACTGGATCATATAGCTTATGCAGTCTATCCAGATAAGCCCTATACGCTGGATATGTTGAGTTCGAGTATTATCTTCCATAATCTGCCTAAGCCTGTCATTACCGTAAAAAGAACAGAAATACCTCAAAGAGCAGAGGTTACTGCCCAATCTGATCATGGTGAATGTAGGAACAAAAAAGCAGAGGTTTCTTTTTCAGAAGAAACACATCCCGACTATATACTGCGCCGTTGGGTAGCTACCGATAAATGTAAAAACAAAGCTACTTTTGTCCAATATATCTATTTTGAAAAGGAAATACCTACCAAGACCCTACATTTTGTAGGAGATCTTCCCCAAGATATACATGTACAATGCCCAGGAGAGATTCCTCCTAAAGCCACATTGCAGGCAGAAGGAAGTGATTCGGTTGAGATAGAATACGAGGAAGAAATGACCGAGGGTGATAAGAAAGCCTACAAGCTTACCCGAGTATGG
>CAJZFM010000301.1 GCA_915070235.1 uncultured Capnocytophaga sp.
GTAATCCTTACCCAATATGTAAAGAAAACTACTTAAAGTCTTTTTGAGTGATAATTTTTTGTTAAAGTATATTGAGTAACAAAAAAATACACTACTTTTACAGCTGTTAATCATAAATATATACAAGCATGAGTACACAAGCTGAATTGATTGAACTCTACACCGCTGACCTAAAGGAAAAATGTGGTGTTGCCACACCTGACGTGGAACTGCTCACCAAAGTAACTAAAGGGTTAGGCCCCTCTATTTACAACAATGATGCTTCTAAGGTTTCAGGTTCTGACAAAACAGAATTAGACTTAGTGAAGAACAATTTCTTAATCAAAAAATTGGGATTGGCCGACACTCCTGAACTCGATACTGCTCTTGACAGCGTATTAGAACAATACGGAAAGTCCAACAAAAATAAGTATCGTGCTGTGGTTTACTATTTATTGACTAAGCACTTCGGCAAGGAAAGTGTTTACAATGACTAATCTATCACAAACAACTTTCAGAGGCTACTCCCATGTGGTAAGGTAGCCTTTTTTCATTGTATATCCAAATGAGACAAATCCTATTCCTATTCTTTCTTATAGGCAGCTTACTCTCCTGCGAACAACGTAAAAAGACAGACGTATCCCAGAGACAAGAAGCCAAAAGTGTATATATCAAGAAATACACCTTTCCTGAACTGAGCGAAGAAGCCGCCCAGAATATACGTAATTGGTATGAACTAAAAACCATTTACCAAATACTGCTGAGTATTTCCCCTGAGCGACAAGCTGTTCCTATACTAAAGAATACCAACCCTGACTCGCTCTATGTATATAAGCGACTCTATGCTACCGCCAAAGAAAATATCCAAACCAATGGGAGCATCATGCAGGATTGGCGCGACTTAGAAAGCAAGTCTGACACCGCTTACAAGTTTGTCAAGCGCAAGACGGACGAGGTAGCATCCTTTGCTTGGGAGGCCATTTTGCTCAAGGATCTTCCCTATACTTTCTCTGTACATATGTTCCCCTCCTCTGGTATCAAAAAGGTAAAGTTGGAAATCATACGCCAAAAGGATCAGAAAGTTATACGTGAGCAGTTCTTACACTTGGACAGCCTCTCTCTCAATACCTTAGCCCCCTATACCAAGCTCACCTCTAAAGATGATGGTTGGCTCAAGGTAGATATGCAGGTAGAGACACCCCTATATGGCGAATACTCCTTTGTTATCAACTATGATGAGAAGGAAGTAGCCGAAGATTACATTTCTTTCTATCGTTCTGAGCTTCTTTTACCTATAAAGTACCAAGATGAAATAGAAAAATCAAGCGAAAAGCTACTGGGAAAGGAGAAAAACATCAAAAGCTCGTATAACAGCATCTATTTTTGGCTCTTCCAACTTGAAGATGAGCTCAGGCAACTATGGGCAAAGGACAATTTTCCTGAAAAGCTCCGCCGAAATGAGATCAAAGCCCGTCTGAAACTCTTTGAGACCTATGTACGTCGCCTCTCCAGTGAGGTCAAAGAAAACCCCAGACTTACCAAAGAGGAAGTACAACAAGGGATCTTGGATATACGAGAGTCCTTTGCTTCAGTGATTCGTTATATCAACTTCCTTAACAAGGAAAAGTTGGACGACAAGCTCGGCACCCTGCTAAACAGCTCCGATACCCTTACTATCAAACCTAACAACTTACTTCCGTCCCAATGATACAGACCAAGGCGATAGTGCTTTCTGCTATTAAATTTCAAGAAACGAGCCTTATCGTACATTGTTATACACAGGAAGGGGTACGTTCCTACCTGCTTAAAGGCGTACTGAAGCATAAGAAAAAAGCGATTACCCCCGCCTATTTCCAACCCTTGAGTCAGTTGGAGGTTATCACCACTGACCGTAATGATGGCACACTGGAGTATATCAAGGAAGTGAAAGTCAGTTATCCTTATAAGAACTTGCACCAAAGCGTGATCCGTAGTTCGGTATTGTTTTTCTTGGCCGAGATAGGGGGGAGTGTATTGCAAGAGGAAGTACCTAATGCTGCCCTTTTTTCCTTTTGGGAGGAGAGTCTACAATGGTATGACAAGGCGGAACACTTTGCCAACTTCCATCTAAAGTTCCTCACAGACCTTACTTTTTACTTAGGAGTATTGCCCAATACAAGCGCCATGGAACTCCCCTATTTTGATCTAGAAGCAGGGGTATTTGTCGCCATGCACAATGGCCATTTCCTGATGAGTGAGTCGGAGAGTCTTCTTTTGAAATTCTTCCTTACCCACTCCATGGAGGAGGTTAGCCAACTGAAAATGAGCCGAGAAGAGCGCAATAACCTCTTGGAGCAACTCTTGAACTATTACCGCTGGCACCTCCCCGCCTTCAAGATACCCCACTCATGGGAAGTCCTCAAAAGCGTGTTATAGACTTGCTTTCTAAGGAATTTTATTGTACTTTTGTGGCGTGGTTAATTTGACCCAATGATTCTATGAACGCAAACCTGAATCCAGAAAAGAGTAACCTCTCTCCCCAAGAGTTGGATATAGAACGTGCCTTACGGCCACTTTCTTTTGATGACTTTACGGGACAAGAGGCTATTTTGGAAAACCTTAAAATATTCGTCAAGGCAGCTAATCTCCGCGGAGAAGCCCTCGATCATACCCTCTTCCATGGCCCTCCTGGACTGGGGAAAACAACCCTTGCCAATATCTTGGCCAATGAGTTAGGCGTGGGCATCAAAATCACCTCAGGCCCAGTGTTAGATAAGCCTGGGGATTTGGCTGGTCTTCTGACCAATTTGGAGCCTCGTGATGTACTCTTTATTGACGAGATTCACCGCCTTAGCCCCATCGTAGAGGAATACCTCTATTCGGCTATGGAGGATTA
>CAJZFM010000302.1 GCA_915070235.1 uncultured Capnocytophaga sp.
AGAAGACCTCCAGAGAATAATTTTTCAAACTTTTGAGGTGGATATATATTTTTCTAAAAGAGATACCCCCTATTATATGGAAATCACAAGAGGGAGCGCTGAGGTTTATCCCAAGGATTGGAGATACGTATATATTGTAAAATTCGGAGTAATGTCGGAAGAAGAATTAGTAAATAAAATCTACTATATAGATGCTTCCTCGGGTAATTTTCTCTACAAAGATGAATATGGAACCCAAGAAGATTTTTTTGGCAGAGCAAAGTATTTACCCAAAGAAAAGATAACTGTGCCCTTAAGACATTACAGCCAATTTGAACCCTTATAACTTTAATTTTTTAATTCTATAACATATGAACAACCAATTATTATTAGAAAAAGCCAATGCTATGGGGCAAAGTACCCTCATAGACTTCCTTGAAATTCGCTTTATAGAAATAGGCGAAGACTACCTAATTGCACAAATGCCTGTCAATGAAAAGACTTGCCAGCCCAATCGCATACTACATGGAGGCGCTTCGGCAGCCTTGGCAGAAACCACAGGGAGTATTGCTGCGATGTTATTGGTGAATCCTGATCCTGAAAACTACTTAGTTCTGGGGATAGATATTATGATGAACCATGTACGAGGGGTAGAGTTTGGTAAGCAAGTTTTTGCCAAAGCCTCCCTACTTCATAAAGGAAAAACACTCCAACACTGGGACGTGAAAATCACCGATGAAGACGGAAAACTCATTTCCTACGGGAAACACACCACCATAATCACTAAGAAAAGATGAACCAATCTAAAGAAGATTTCTTAGAAAAAGCAAAAGAGGTTGCCCTAAAAGGGTTACCTTTTGCTTTGTTTAGCTATCCCAACAGCGCGGATATTCACCTTATCTACCAGAATGATGATACCTTATATACGACCAATCTCTTTGAGGGGCATGGTTTTATCATGTGTCCTTTCCATGGGGGCACTCCTTTGCTACTAAAGCAAGAGCATCACCTCACCACTCCCCTCCTTTGTACTGAAAAGCCTATACTTAGTGCGGCTCTTATCCCCACCCAAGGTGATAAAGAGCACTATCATACCCTTTTTGAGAAAGCACTGAAAGCCATAGAGGAACATACGTTAGAAAAGGTGGTACTTTCCCGTAGAATTGCTTACCGAGGTAACCAAAAATCGCTCCTTACCTATTTTCAAGATCTAAAAGCGCTATATCCTACAGCCTTTTGTTATGCTTTTTCCCACCCTAAAGTAGGTCGCTGGCTGGCTGCTACTCCCGAAACCTTGATAAAAGTCGTAGGCGACACTCTTTGTACCATGTCACTGGCGGGAACTAAACCCTTTGTAGAAGGCAAAAATCCCCTATGGACAGAAAAAGAATATAGAGAACAAAAGATTGTAACCGACACTATCACCCAAGTGTTACAACCCCTCTCCACCGATTTATCCATAGAAAAAGTACATGAAGTACGTGCAGGGAGACTCTGGCACCTCTGCACAGAAATTAGCGCCAAAATTACGCCCAATACTCCTATCCAAGAAATTGTACAACGCCTACACCCTACTCCTGCCGTATGTGGTTTCCCAACAGATAAAGCTCGCCATTTTCTACTTGAGAATGAGGGTTATCCAAGAGAATTTTATGCAGGGTATTGCGGTTTGACCCATTGGGGAGCGCATCGCTCCATAGACCTATTTGTCAATCTCAGATGCGCCCAACTGACAGATAACGAGATATTTGTATATGTAGGTGGAGGGGTCAATAGTGGTTCTCAGGAGGAAAGCGAATGGAAAGAAACGGAAAACAAAGCCCAAACCATGTTACGAGTACTTCAATAGTTCCTTAAGCCCCTTTGGGCAGCCTTACAAACTGAGAGACAAACTCAGGGAGTCCCGTCTCAGGCAATCGCTCATTATAATCGTAATAGCTAATCACACAGGAGATCGCCTGCCCTTTGAGCACTGTTGCTATAAAATAGACGATGAGTTTGTGATCCTTATGATGACTCTTGAGGATAGGATCCTGATAATGTTCGTTATAGACAACCTCCGTGGCGCGTGTTTGCTTCCCTTCAAAGAGGAGCGTGATATCTCGCTCTGTAAGAATGCTTATGGTATGGTTTTCTGGTACGGGAATCAACATAGCCCATTCCTTCTGTAAGGCAATAGCTTGCTGTGCTTGGGCTAAGGTAGCGTGCAGGCTCCAGTTCATCTCCCCTTTGGTAGGGCAGCGTACAATATTGGCTCCAGCCCAATAACATTCGTCCATTAGGGGTACTTTCCTACCGAGAAAATCAAAGAAACGTCCGCCCAAATGGTTCTCATTCAGTACTTTTTTATCCAATATCAGCTGTACCATTTCCACATCTATTTCCTCGGAGGGTTTGTCTGCAACCGAAAAAATAGTAGCGATAAATGACCACTTTTGTCCATCAGTCTCTTTACCTATGAAATACACCATTGTATTTTGCCAGTGGGTTTCGCTATTCTTTATATAATAAGGAAGGTAGTAATGAGGATATGGCAGCTTAGGATTTTTCTTAGGAATGGTATCTGAAAAATGATTTTTCTTAGCAAAATTGATCGCACTTTGCTTTACCACAAGTGTATCAAACGCCTCCTCATAAGGGAGTAATTCCAATTGATATTTTCCCATAGCATAGACCTGCTTATCTTTGTCCATAAGGTTATAATATAGGCGCTTTTGGGCGTCCTTATTTTGTGCTACTAAAGAGAATGATAGCAAGAATAGAAGACAGAATTTCATAATGATTAATGCCAATAATGATTAATGATTAATGATAATAGTCAGTAATTAGAAACAATAGTAAAAAACCGAACTATCCTTTTACGAATAATT
>CAJZFM010000303.1 GCA_915070235.1 uncultured Capnocytophaga sp.
CTGAGATAGGAGCTACAACCTCTACCTTTGGCTACGATGAGTCCATGCGCCGCTATCTTAAGGCTACTGGCCGCGAGGACGTTGTAGCTGCTGCTGATAAAGTAGCTGATTACCTAACCGCTGACCCTGAGGTATATGCCAACCCTGAGAAATACTTTGACCAACTTATTGAGATCAACCTCTCCGAGCTAGAACCTTATATCAATGGGCCTTTCACTCCTGACCGTGGTACGCCTGTAAGCAAGATGAAGGAAGTAGCTCGCGCCAATGATTGGCCTCTCAAAGTGGAATGGGGGCTTATTGGTTCTTGTACCAACTCCTCCTATGAGGATTTGAGCCGCGCTGTATCAGTGATTAAGCAAGCCATTGAGTTGGGCGTTACCCCTAAGGCTTCCTTTGGTATCAACCCTGGCTCCGAACAGATTCGTTACACCATCGAGCGCGATGGTATCATTGATACTTTCAAACAACTCAGCACCAAGGTATTTACCAACGCTTGCGGCCCTTGTATCGGTCAGTGGGACAGAGAAGGAGCAGAAAAACAGGAGAAAAACACCATCGTACACTCCTTCAACCGTAACTTCTCCAAGCGTGCCGACGGAAACCCTAATACCCATGCCTTTGTTACCTCCCCTGAAATGGTAGCTATGCTAGCGATTGCTGGTCGCTTAGACTTCAACCCTCTTACCGATACCCTTATCAACGACAAGGGCGAAGAGGTAAGGTTCAAACCTCCTTACGGAGAAGAACTCCCAACCAAAGGATTTGCCGTAGATGACCCTGGTTATCAGGCACCAGCCAAAGATGGTAGTAATGTAGAAGTCGTGGTATCCCCTACCTCCAACCGCCTACAACTCTTGGCGCCTTTCGCCCCTTGGGACGGAAAGAATATCACTGGGGCTAAGCTGCTCATCAAAGCACAAGGCAAATGTACTACCGACCATATCTCCATGGCAGGGCCTTGGTTGCGCTTCCGTGGACACTTGGACAATATCTCCAATAATATGCTCATCGGAGCTGTGAATGCCTTCAATGGCAAGACCAACAGTGTCAAAAATCAGCTCACAGGTGCGTATGACGAAGTGCCTAAGGTACAACGTGCCTACAAGGCAGCTGGGGTTCCTTCTATCGTAGTGGGCGACCAGAACTATGGGGAAGGCTCCTCTCGCGAACATGCGGCTATGGAACCACGCCACTTAGGGGTGAAGGCTGTTTTGGTTAAGTCCTTTGCGCGTATCCATGAGACCAACCTCAAAAAACAGGGTATGCTTGCCCTAACCTTTGCCAACGAGACTGATTATGATAAGATCCAAGAAGATGATACTATCAATTTCCTTGACCTCACCGACTTTGCACCTAACAAACCCCTACACTTAGAGTTTGTCCACAAGGACGGCAGCAAGGATGTCATCACCTGCAACCATACCTACAATGCCTCTCAAATAGAGTGGTTTAAGGCTGGTAGCGCATTGAATCTTATTGCTAAGAATAAGTAGGCAGTAGGCAGTGGTCAGACGACAGTAGGCAGTGGTCAGACGTTAGTGGTTAGTGGTTTCTATAGACTGATAACTGAATTCTGACTTCTGACCACTGACCACTGATAACTGACTACTGACCACTGATAACTGAATTTTTATTTTTTATTTTTTACTTTTTTCACTACCTTTGCGTTCCAATCTAAAGTAGGAAGCCATAGGTGTCTTTTTTACCTTTTACTTTTTACTTTTTACTTTCTAAAAACATGAGTATCAAAGATTTATTACAAGAAAAGACAAATGTAGGCGAGGTTACCCTCCGTGGGTGGGTACGTACCTTCCGCAGCAACCGCTTTATAGCCCTTAATGATGGTTCTACCTTGGCCAACTTACAGGTGGTAGTGGATTTCGAACATACCCCTGAGGAAACCCTCAAGCGTATCACCACAGGAGCTGCTATTGAGGTGAGAGGAAAAGTAGTAGAAAGCCAAGGCAAAGGCCAATCTATTGAGGTACAAGCCACTGAAATTACTATCTTAGGAGACTGTAACCCTGACGAATACCCTATTCAGCCTAAAAAGCACTCTTTGGAATTTCTCCGTGAGCAGGCACACTTACGCGTACGTACCAATGCCTTTGGGGCGATCATGCGCGTACGCTCCACGCTGGCCTATGCAGTACATAAGTACTTCCAAGACAATGGTTTCTTCTATGTCAATACCCCAATTATCACAGGTAGTGATGCCGAGGGCGCAGGGGAAATGTTCCGTGTAACTACCCTCGATCCTAAGAATCCACCTCTTACTGAAACAGGCGAAGTGGATTACAAAAAGGACTTCTTCGGGCGTGAGACCAATCTTACCGTATCTGGACAGCTTGAAGGGGAAACTTTCGCTATGTCTCTGGGAAAAATATATACCTTTGGTCCTACTTTCCGTGCGGAAAACTCCAACACCTCCCGCCACTTAGCCGAATTCTGGATGATTGAGCCTGAAATGGCCTTCTATGACCTTACAGACAACATGAACTTGGCAGAGGACTTTATCAAATATGTACTGAAATACACCTTGGAGGTACGTCGCGAGGATATAGAGTTCTTAAACCAACGCTTCTTGGAAGAGGAAAAGACCAAACCACAAACCGAACGCAGCGAGATGTCCCTTATTGAGAAGTTAGAGTTTGTCATTCATAACGACTTCAAGCGTGTAAGCTATACCGAAGCGGTGGAAATTCTCAAGAACTGTAACCACAACAAAAAAAAGAAGTTCCAATACCTCATAGACGAATGGGGAGTAGATCTCCAAAGCGAACACGAGCGCTATTTGGTAGAGAAACACTTCGGTTGTCCTGTGATTCTCTATGACTATCCTG
>CAJZFM010000304.1 GCA_915070235.1 uncultured Capnocytophaga sp.
TGGCTATTGCGGCACCTATATTGGTAGGACTTGGATTTAAGCCCATGCAGGTGGTTATGCTCGCTTTGGTGATGAACTCTGTACCTGTTTCCTTTGGAGCGGTGGGTACCCCTACTTGGTATGGCTTCAAAACACTCTTGGATAGTGGAACGATCAACGATAATGATGTTTCCAAGATTGGGCAAATCACCGCACTCATTCACCTTATTGCAGGCTTTGTGATTCCTGCTTTAGCACTGAGATTCATAGTCTCTTGGAAGGAAATCAAGCAAAATGTACTCTTTATTCTTATTAGTATCCTCTCTTGTACTATTCCTTATTTCCTCATAGCTCAGTTCAATTATGAGTTTCCTTCCTTAGTCGGAGGGGCTATAGGTCTCTTTATCTCGGTATTGGTAGCAGGTAAGGGCATAGGACTGGCCAAAACAGACGAGGTACAAGAAAAGCAATCTATACCAAGCAGTACCCTTATCAAGGCTTTTACCCCTACCCTCTTGCTTATTGTGATTCTGATCATCACCCGAGTAAAGCAGCTCCCTTTCAAGGCGATGCTCAACGATGCCTCCGAGTGGTTCCAGTTCTCCTTAGGTGAAATGGGTACATTCAAAGTGAGCAAAGGATTGATATTCTCCGTAGAAGATATCTTCCGAACAGGGGTAGGTGATAGCTATAAGCTCCTGTACACGCCTTCGCTCATTCCTTTTATAGTTACAGTACTACTTTCGTTCTTTATATTCCGCTTGTCTTGGGACAAATGCAAGGATATTTACCTCAAGAGTGCCTTACAGATGCAGAAACCTTTCCTTGCCTTGGTGGGCGCCATGATTATGGTGAAACTCATGATGATTGGCGGAGACGATTCCATGACTCAAGTCATTGGTAAAGGATTGGCCAATGCCACACAGCAATATTGGGTATCTTTTGCCTCTTTCTTAGGGGCTTTAGGAGCGTTCTTCTCTGGCTCCAATACCATTTCCAATGTTACCTTTGGGGCGGTACAGTATTCGGTAGCCACCGCCACAGGGCTTTCCGTACCACTTATTTTAGCTTTGCAGTCCGTAGGAGGAGCTATGGGAAATATGGTGTGTATCAACAATATCATCGCAGGTTGCTCCGTCTTGGGCATTGACAATGCCGAGGGAAGTATCCTCAAGAAAACAGTCATTCCTATGCTTGTCTATGGGCTTATAGCAGCAATAGTAGCGCTGTTCTTATAAATTGTTGATTTATAAATTACCAATTTGCCAATGTGTTAATGAACCTCTGAGTTGATTGACACATTGGCAAAATTGGTTTATTAGTTAAATAACTAAAAACTAAAAACTAAAAACTAAAAACTTTTTTGTAATTTTGCCCCCTAAAAAAAAATTATATGACAGCTATTAGAAACATAGCCATTATTGCGCATGTTGACCACGGAAAAACAACCTTAGTAGATAAAATCTTACACCACTGCGCGCTCTTTCGCGATAACCAAGAAACGGGCGAGTTGATTCTGGATAACAATGATTTGGAACGCGAACGCGGGATTACGATCCTCTCTAAGAACGTATCGGTCAATTATAAAGGAACAAAAATCAATATTATAGATACCCCAGGCCACGCCGACTTTGGTGGGGAGGTGGAGCGTGTGCTCAATATGGCCGATGGAGTACTCTTACTTGTAGATGCCTTCGAGGGGCCTATGCCACAAACACGCTTCGTGTTGCAGAAGGCCATTGAGATGAAACTCAAACCTATTGTGGTAATCAACAAAGTAGATAAGGAAAATTGTACTCCTGAGGAGGTGCATGAGGCGGTATTTGACCTCATGTTCGAGCTTGGTGCGGAGGATTGGCAGTTGGACTTTCCTACTGTATATGGTTCAGCCAAGCAGAACTGGATGTCCGAAGACTGGCGCAAGCCTACCACTACTATAGAACCACTTTTGGATATGGTAGTGGAGCATATTCCTGCTCCTGTAGTTACCCAAGGTAGCCTCCAGATGCTTATAACTTCCCTTGACTATTCTACCTTTACAGGGCGTATTGCCATAGGACGCTTGCACCGAGGCACCCTTGAGGCAGGTATGAATATCTCCTTGGTAAAGCGCGATGGTAGCATCATAAAATCAAAAATACGCGAACTCCATACCTTTGACGGCCTAGGGCGTAAGAAAGTAGAGAGCGTACAGGCAGGTGACATCTGTGCCATTGCTGGCTTGGAAGGTTTTGACATAGGTGATACTATTGCCGATTACGAAAACCCTGAAGCCCTTCCGACCATCGCTATTGATGAGCCTACTATGAGTATGCTCTTTACCATCAATGATTCTCCTTTCTTTGGAAAAGATGGAAAGTTCGTTACTTCCCGCCATATCAAGGAACGTTTGGAGCGCGAATTGGAGAAGAACCTCGCTCTACGGGTGGAAGCCACTGGCAGTGCGGACAAGTTTATTGTATATGGTCGTGGGGTGCTTCACCTCTCGGTGCTTATCGAAACCATGCGTCGTGAAGGCTATGAACTACAGATAGGGCAACCTCAGGTAATTATCAAGGAAATAGATGGCGTAAAGTGTGAACCTGTAGAGGAACTTACCATAGACCTCCCTGAAAATGTAAGTGGTAAAGCCGTGGATTTCGTTACTCTTCGCAAAGGGGAAATGCTCAGTATGGAACCTAAGGGCGAGCGTATGGTTATCAAGTTCCTAATCCCTTCTCGTGGTATTATCGGATTGAGAAACCAATTGCTTACTGCCACCGCAGGAGAGGCTATCATACACCACCGTTTCTTGGAGTTTCAACCTTTCAAAGGGGAAATAGCAGGTCGTATCAATGGATCACTTATCTCTATGGAACAGGGTA
>CAJZFM010000305.1 GCA_915070235.1 uncultured Capnocytophaga sp.
GTCTTTTTTAACGGAACGAGCAAGCTCTTTTCCGGCTTATCAGTGGTGATCGCATCGTAATTATTCACCACTCTAAAACGCTGACCTGGAGTCGTGGGTTTTAATTTTCTTACTGACATACAGTCTTTTAAATTGCGTTATAAAAATCGATTGTTTCTCCTTCTTTTACACTCACTACCGCTTTCTTCACTGCGTTGGTCTGGCTGAGTTGTAGGCCATTCTTGGTGTAACGAACCGAACGCTTAGGGGCATAATTGAGTGTGTGTACCTTCTCTACAGTAACGCCATAGGCTGCCTCTACTGCTTTTTTGATCTGAATCTTATTCGCCTTCTTATCTACTGAAAAAGTATAGCGGTTTTTGTCCTCAGCATCCTTGGTAGCTTTCTCTGTAAGGATTGGTTTTATCAATATACTCATAATCTTACTTTGTTAAATTTGATTGAATAACCTCCACGGCACCCTCTAACAATACTACACTTGTTGCATTAGCAATATCGTAAGTGTTTAGCTCAGAAGCTGTTACAGTATTTACGGTAGGTATATTGCGAGAGGACAAATATACATTTTTATTTGTATCTGTCAATACAAAAAGTGATTTTTTATCTTGGATACCAAGGGCTGCCAAAATCTGTGTAAAGTCTTTAGTTTTAGGAGCCTGAAGATTGAAATCTTCTACAACGATAATGGCTCCTTGTTGTGCTTTTTGGCTCAAGATAGAGCGGCGAGCAAGGCGTTTTACCTTTTTGTTCAGCTTCTGAGTGTAATCCTTAGGACGAGGACCGAAGATACGACCTCCACCTACGAATACTGGAGACTTCACGCTACCTGCACGAGCGGTACCTGTTCCTTTTTGTTTCTTAATCTTGCGGGTACTTCCTGCCACTTCATTACGTTCTTTGGACTTGTGGGTACCTTGACGCTTGTTAGCCAAGTATTGTTTGATGTCCAAGTAAATAGTGTGGTTATTAGGTGTAATCCCGAAAACAGCCTCGGAAAGGGTCACCTTTCTTCCTGTTTCTTTTCCTTGTATGTTTAATACTGCTACTTCCATTATTTGTGAATCGTTACGTAAGCATTTTTGTGTCCTGGAATACATCCTTTTAGGATAAGGAGGTTCTTTTCAGCGACTACTTTTAACACTTTCAAGTTTTGTACTGTTACTTTTTCAGCTCCCATGCGTCCTGCCATACGCATTCCTTTGAATACACGTGATGGATAAGAAGACGCTCCTACAGAACCTGGTGCTCTAAGGCGGTTATGCTGACCGTGGGTGGATTGTCCTACCCCGCCAAATCCATGACGGCGAACTACCCCTTGGAAACCTTTCCCTTTGGAAGTTCCTGTTACATCCACAAATTCACCTTCTACAAAAAAATCAGCGGCTATCACGTCGCCTAATTTGTAAGTGCTCTCAAATCCTTGGAACTCGACAAGTTTCTTTTTAGGAGTTACACCCGCTTTGGCAAAATGTCCTGCCGCAGCCTTGGAAGTGTGCTTCTCTTTTTTGTCATCGAAACCAAGTTGAAGAGCTTCATACCCGTCAACCTCTTTGGTTCTGACTTGGGTAACTACGCATGGCCCTGCTTCTATGATGGTACATGGAACATTCTTTCCATTTTCATCAAAAATGCTGGTCATACCTACTTTTTTTCCGATTAACCCAGACATATTAAAATATTTAATTTGATTTACTTTTTATCACAACAAAATCAAGGGGAACTCCTGTAGAACGCTGCCCTACAGGGTACTCCTGACTTTATAATTGATATTCAGGGTCAAGTATTCCAACCCTGAATATCAATAGTTTTACCGTTTTTCCCTCACGCTATTGTTTTGGGACAAGTCAAGCAAAACTTCCGCTTTGCTTTTATCATACTTTGATTTCTACTTCCACTCCACTTGGCAATTCGAGCTTCATTAGGGCATCAATAGTCTTAGGTGAAGAGCTGTAGATGTCTAACAAACGCTTGTAAGAGCTTAGCTGAAACTGTTCTCTTGCTTTCTTATTCACGTGTGGAGAACGAAGTACAGTAAAGAGCTTCTTGTGAGTAGGTAGTGGAATAGGTCCTACTACTCCTGCTCCTGTTGATTTTACTGTCTTTACGATTTTTTCAGCAGACTTATCTACCAAGTTATGGTCGTATGATTTTAATTTTATTCTGATTTTCTGACTCATTTCTTTTACAAATTAATTACCTCTTGCTTTTTTAATCACTTCTTCTGAGATGTTAGAAGGTGTTTCTGCATAGTGTGAGAACTCCATAGTAGAAGTTGCACGACCTGAAGAAAGGGTTCTAAGGGTGGTTACATAACCGAACATTTCAGAAAGTGGTACATTGGCTTTGATTACCTTAGCACCATTTCTGTCGCCCATGTCATTTACCTGACCACGACGACGGTTAAGGTCTCCTACGATGTCCCCCATGTTCTCTTCTGGAGTGATTACTTCCAGCTTCATGATAGGCTCCATAAGTACGGCTTTGGCAGCACGAGCGGCTTCCTTGTAACCCAACTTAGCGGCCAATTCAAATGATAAGGAGTCGGAATCCACAGGGTGGAAAGAACCATCCTTAAGGGTAATCTTCATCGCATCCATTTCAAATCCAGCCAAAGGCCCGTTCTTCATCGCTTCCTTGAATCCTTTTTCTATAGAAGGGATATACTCTTTTGGAATGTTACCACCCTTGATTTCGTTGATAAATTCCAATCCTGCTTTTCCTTCTTCAGCAGGTTCCATAGTAAAGACGATATCGGCGAACTTACCACGACCCCCTGTTTGTTTCTTGTACACTTCACGGTGGTCAGCCTTACCTGTAAT
>CAJZFM010000306.1 GCA_915070235.1 uncultured Capnocytophaga sp.
TGTACCCCTAATACATTATTTGTTTCTACAAATTTGGCAGCAGTAAGTGCATCGCGTACGCCCATAGTATAATTATTACCAATAGGAAGAATTGCTAAATCCACTTTATACTGATGAGGAATGATTTTCATATCCATGGTAAGGGCTGTATCTCCTGAGATATAGATTGTTTGATCCTTGTAGTTGATAAGAAATCCTGCGGGATTTCCTCCATAGCTTCCATCAGGGAAAGAAGAAGAGTGAACGGCTTTGACCATTTTTATCTTTACCTTCCCGTCCAAGAAACGGTGAGAGCCTCCTATATTCATATCGTGCCCATCAAGCCCTAACTTGCGGTAGTGGCCAAGAATTTCAGGGTTGGTGATAAGAGGGGCACTTGTACGCTTAGCGATGGCCTCAGCATCCAAAATATGATCCTCATGCGCATGTGTGAGAAGGATGTAGGTAGCCTCAATACTATTGATATCAATATGTCCAGCAAGCGGATTGGCACTGATAAATGGATCCACAAGAAAGTGTGCTCCTTCTATCTCAATATTGACACAGGCGTGTCCTAAATAAGTAACTTTCATATTTTTAGTAATTTAGTGTTTTCTTCTATATAAAATATTCTATACAATCCTCTTTGCTTGCTCCACTTTCATAGGAGAGGACAACAAAGCGGAAGTCAAAAGGACTGAGGTGTGTAACTAAGGTATCTATGAACTGTCCTTGGCTCTCAATCATATACTCACTGAAGTTATCCACACGCTCCTGTAAGGATTCTTTTGGGAAAAGGCTCACCCGTAGATCAATCACTCTATCAAGGGTTTCTCGGTATTTCTTTTTTTGCGCCTTGAGCAAGCGTTTTTCTAAGTTGGCCAATCCCTTGAGTTGCTTGGCTTCTTGGGCTTTGACGGCGCCAAGGAAGGATTTATCGGTATGGGCAGCTATCTGGTACAAATGAGCAAAATGCTGCTCAAGGCATTGTCGCTGTGGAGCGAAATCAATAGGGTATTCGGAGAGTCTTTGGGTGATTTTGTCCTCTAAGACATTGTTTTTTAGGAAAATATCGTGATGGGTAAGTCCCAGCTTGTGCAGCTTCTTCTCTTGGGTCTCACTGATGAGCAGCACTGAGTTGCGCAGCATGAGCATAGGGAAAGGCGCCTTGTGAAGGGCAAACATATCCTTGAGTTCCAGCCAGTAAGCGATTTCCCCTCCGCCCCCTACATAGGCCAAGTTAGGCAGAATAACCTCTTGATAGAGGGGTCGTAGGATCACATTGGGCGAGAAGTATTCGGGGAAACACTCTAAGTGTCGTAGGATTTCCTCCTCTGTGAATCGGATAGAGGTGTTAAGCACTGCATAGCCCTCGGAGTCCTTTACGATGCGCTCCCGTATACCGTCCTTGACATAGAAGATATTAATCTCGCGTGGGTGTACCTGTTCGGGGTAGTTCTTATTGACACTCTTGATATAAGCAAGGGTCTTCTCCACTTCCTTGTGGGCATCGTTCTGCAAAAGTTCTTGCCTGAAGTGAGGAATGAATAATTCCTTGAGGCACTTATCATTGGCATCAATAATCACTAAGCCATAGGAGGTAAAGAGTTCATTGACCAAGTAGCGGGTAGCGCTCGATAGGGTAGGGTGTTGCTCATAGGCTCTTTCAAAAAGGGAGACCAAGTATTGCCCTTGGTGGCTTTTACCTAGGAGCACTCTGAGAATCTTAGTGATGCGCTCCAGCCCATCGGTGGAGAAATCGCCTACCATACCCCCCTGTTCTGAGTGCCAAGAGAGCTTTTGCCCACGAAAACTAAAGTGGTTAATCTCCTCAAAATCATGATCTTCTGTCGCCATCCAGTAGATAGGGACAAAATTGTATTGAGGGTACAACTTTTTGAGCTGCTCGCAGCTTACAATAGTGGTAACAATCTTGTAGATGAAATACAAAGGCCCTGTAAAGAGGCTTAGCTGGTGACCAGTGGTAACAGTAAAGGTATTTTCCTGTCGTATAGCCTCTATATTTTGGTAGGTTTTCTTAGAAATAGAGAGGTTTTTGTATTGTCTTTCTAAGGCTTCAGCTAAGATATTTCTGTTTTCAGCCGAGTAATGGGCTTGTTTTTCCTTTATCTGGGCTGGGAAATTGGTAGCCAAGGGAAAACGATGATATAGACAGCGCAATTCTGCCTTCTGAGCGAGATAATCGGTGATAAACTCAGAGAAATACCCTGTTTCTTTGAAAGGAATATAGTCAATCATAAAATTATTTTAAATTATTAATCAGTCTCCTTATACAAAAGTTCAAAACAAAAAGGCAATAAATCCTTTATGGAGCCTATTTCCAAGATATTTCCTTGGGTGCTGGCGCAAAGTACTGCAATGGGGCTGCCTTGGGTACATTCGTATTCCAAGAGCGCCTGCCTACAGTTGCCACAAGGAGTGGTGATCTCCCCTTGGGGCGCTTTGGCATCATCTCCACAAATGGCTATCTTGAGGATTTTCTCCTGTGGATAGTTGGCCTTGGCATAGAAAAGCGCAGTGCGTTCGGCACATAAGCCAGAGGGATAGGCAGCATTCTCTTGATTGTTTCCTGTGATAACCACTCCGTTGCTTAGTAGCAGTGCCGCTCCTACCCAGAAGGACGAATAAGGGGCATAGGCTTGCTCTCTACTTTTCATAGCGCTGAGAACAAGTGCCTTATCCTGCTCATTGAGTTCGCTCATTCTGAGGGTCTTATATTTGAATTGGTAGAGATGTTCTTTCATGATAGCCTATTAAGAGAGCAAAGGTAGAAAAAAAATAAGTAAAATCCTACGAAAAAGTGAAAT
>CAJZFM010000307.1 GCA_915070235.1 uncultured Capnocytophaga sp.
AAGAAAAAAGTGCGGTCACAAAAACTGCTGTTTTTTAAACTTGCCTCTTTCTTTTTTCTTTTGTAACAAATAAACCTGAAAGCGAAATTGAGCTTTCCTTACTTACATTCGAGTATTTTAATGACAGACAAAATCACTTTTAATGATTTAGGCTTGCCTGAATTCATTCTAAAAGCCGTTTCTGACCTTGGTTTTGAAACACCTTCGCCAATCCAACAAGCTTGTATTCCTGCTCTTTTAGAAGGCAGAGATGTACTGGGTATGGCACAAACCGGTAGTGGTAAAACTGCCGCATTCTCTTTACCTCTTTTGGCAAAAATTGATCCTGCCGCAAAACATCCACAATTATTGGTGATGGCACCAACGCGTGAACTTGCAATTCAAGTTGCGGATGCTTGTGAACACTTCATGAAATATGCAAAAGGCATTAATATCGTGACCCTTTATGGTGGTCAACGCTATGACATCCAATTACGTGCATTAAAACAAGGAGCACAAGTTGTTGTAGGTACGCCGGGTCGTATTTTGGATCACATCCATCGTAACACATTAAATCTTTCTGAATTAAAAGCGATTGTTCTTGATGAGGCCGATGAAATGCTTAATATGGGCTTCTATGAGGATATCTGCTCTATATTATCCGAAACACCTGATGAAAAAAATACTTGGCTCTTCTCTGCTACGATGCCTGCCGAGGTGGCTAAAATCGCCAAAGAGTTTATGCACAAGCCCAAGGAGATTACCATAGGGCATAAGAATCAAGCTTCCAACAACGTACTCCACGAATGCTATATTGTTAATGGACGTCAGCGTTATGAGGCACTCAAGCGCTTAGCCGATGCCAATCCGTCTATTTTCTCCGTAGTCTTCTGTCGTACCAAGCGTGATACCCAAGCAGTAGCTGAAAAGCTGATAGAGGATGGTTATAATGCTGCTGCCCTGCATGGTGACCTAAGCCAAAACCAACGCGATCTGGTGATGAAGGGCTTCCGTGCCAAGCAAATCCAAATGCTGGTGGCTACCGATGTGGCAGCCCGTGGGATAGATGTAGATGATATTACCCATGTGATCCACTACCAACTCCCTGACGAGATAGAGACCTATACTCACCGCAGTGGTCGTACAGGGCGTGCAGGAAAGTCGGGTGTATCTATGGTAATCCTTACCAAGAGTGAGGCCAAGCGTATCAAGACTATTGAGAAGATTATCCAAAAGACTTTTGAGTACAAGTCTATCCCCAGTGGTATGGAAATCTGTGAGATACAGCTATATCACTTGGCCAATACGATTAAGGATACCCAAGTGAATCCTGCGGTAAATGAATATCTTCCTGCCATTTACGATGTACTAAGCAGTCTGAACCGTGAGGAGCTTATTCAGCGTATGGTAGCGGTGGAGTTCAACCGTTTCTACAACTACTACAGCAAGTCCAAAGACCTCAATGCGGAAACCACAGAAGGTAAGTCTTTCTCTACCGAGGGAGAGACCCGTTACTTTATCAATATAGGGGAGCGCGATGGTTACGACTGGCGCTTGCTCAAGGATTTCCTTAGGGAGAACATAGGCTTGGGCAAGAATGATATCTTCAAGGTAGATGTAAAGGATACTTTTTCCTTCTTCAATACCGAGGCGGAGATGACCCAGTTAGTATTGGATACTTTTGCCGATTTCAAGATGGACAACCGCTCCATTCATATAGAAATCTCCCAACAAAAATCTTCTGGAGACAAAGGAAAGAAAGACAAAAGAGATAGAAAAGAAAGAAGAGATCGTAAGCCTTCCGAAAGAAGAGATAAGAAAGGAGCACCTAAACGAAAAGACGCCTCCGATACCTTTTCTAAGAAGCGGAAAAAGAGGAAATAATGATTAATGCCAAGTGACTAATGGGAAATGATTGACAATTGTTATTTTTTTTCTTATATTTGGGGCAGATTTTGAAGTTGAATAGTTGTATTGTTAATTTGCTGAAAACAAGTGTTTTATGAAAAACAGTTTTCTTTTTTTTCTACTATTCTTGTCCTTTGCCACATGGGCACAGGAGGAGACGGTTATGCGAGGAAATGTCTTTAACACCAAGACAAATCTGCCATTGGATAATGTAAATATACTGAATATCAATCAAGTAAAAGGAGCTATCACCAATGCTAAGGGAGATTTTGCCATTCGTGCGGCGGTGAATGATACATTGCACTTTTCTTATTTGGGTTTTAAGTCCATTAAGGTGAAAGTAACTCAGGATATGATTCGCTTTCCTGGTACGCGTATCGGGCTGACGGAATTGGCCTATGCCTTGGAGGAGGTGGTTATCTCACCCTATCGCCTTACGGGTTATTTGGCTATAGATGCCAAGTATATGCCTATCAATACCAATAAGCAGTACAGTATCTCTGGTTTGGACTTGGGCTATGAACCTCGTACAGGAGCCCCTTCAACGGCTGGAAAAGTATTGGAAGCTATAGGAAATCCAGTAGGTACTATCTATAAGCTCTTTAGCAGCCGCGAGAAAGATCTTAGAAAGCTTAAGAAGATGAAACAGAGTGATGAGATTCGCTCCATGCTCAATAGCAAATATGATAGAGAGAGCCTTAGTGAGATCTTAGGTATAGACAAAGACAAATTGGAGGACTTGCTCCGCCATTGTAACTATTCGAAGGACTTTATCAAGAACTCCAATGACCTACAGTTCTTAGATGCCCTTACCCAATGCTATGAGGAGTACAAACTCCTTAATAAGTGACAAGTGACTAACGACAAGTGACTAATGACAAATCATTACAGATTCGTCATTAGTCATTTGTCATTAA
>CAJZFM010000308.1 GCA_915070235.1 uncultured Capnocytophaga sp.
TCTTCTTTATTCCAAGTAAGGAAGCACTTTTTCATATGGTTGGCGATAGAGAATTTCAAGGCTGTTTTTAGATCACCCTCTTCCCACTGATTACATATCTGAATCATTTTCAGTATGTTGTTTCCGTAAAAACGATACTTAAGACGGTGCTGAGGGAAAGCTAATCGCTCAGGTTTTGGGGTGGTAGATTCACGGGTAGGTCGCTCAAAGGGGGAATCTACATCTATCTGGAAATCAGACATTTTGAAGAGCTGATCCCAAAGTTTGTGTTGGAAATCAGGTACATCTCTCAGGTGAGGATTCATGTTGCCCATCACGGCGATGATGGCCTTGGCGGTATTGTTGCGCTCGGTACGGTCGGCTATTTTTACGGCCTTCTCTACCATCTTCTGTATATGTCTCCCATACTCAGGGATGATAAGCTCGTTGCGCTCGGTGTTGTACTCTAATAAATTTTGTTCCATACTACTTAATTAATGATAAGAGACAAGTGACAAATAACTGATAATGAATATTTGTCATTAGTCGTTTGTCATTTGTCATTATTTTTGTATTTTTGCCTTTGTAAATCAAAGATATGCAATACACACTCTCTCAGATAGATAGCGTAGCAGATACCTTTGTAAAAGAGGTGCTTCCTCACTCGCAGAAGGTGCTACTTTTCCAAGGGGCTATGGGGGCAGGCAAAACAACCTTTATCAAGGCGCTATGCCGAAGTCTTGGTGTAGGTGATCGGGTAAGTAGTCCTACCTTTTCCTTAGTCAATGAATATCAAGCCCATGAAGGGAAAGTCTTCCATTTTGATCTCTACCGTATAGAAGAGGAGCAGGAGGCACTTGACTTTGGGATAGAGGAGTATTGGGACTTAGGGGCTTGGTGCTTTGTGGAATGGGCAGAGCGCATTCCCTCGCTGCTTCCCTTACACTATACGGAAGTGCAACTCACAGTGATAGACGATACTACCCGCAGTCTTACGGTGGTACAGCATAATTAATGAACATTATATGAATCTACTCAGGCGATTTCTTTTTTTCTTTTTTGGCCTTGCTATAGGCAGTGTTTTTGTGATGTTCTTCTTTCAGCGCAAGGGAACAGAGTTCTGCTATTTGCCCAACTGTAGGGTACTGAAGGACTTACGATCCAAACCTTTGACGCTTGCCGAATCCCTAAAGGATTACTCGGTGGAGCAACTCACGCCTCTCTTTCACGATGGAGATATAGATTTCTCTCGTAGTGATACCCACTCGGCCTGTCGTACCTATATTATAAAAGGTGAAGACACTACACATACACCTATGGAGATTACTGTGGAGAGTTGTGCTAAAAAAGCAACTATAACAGCTATCAAGCCCTTGAAATAAGGACTTAGGCCATCTCCCGTATCTTATGCCCTATCTCCCATAGAACAATACCTACACTTACAGCAATATTGAGCGAATGCTTGGTGCCGTATTGGGGAATTTCTATGGCATGGTTGCTCAGTGATACTGCTTCCTGTTGTACGCCATCTACTTCATTACCAAAGATAAGTGCGTACCGCACTCCCTTTTCAGGGGCGAAGCGTTCTAAGGAGGTGGCTCCTTCTATCTGTTCTATAGCTATGGTCTGTATCTGTTGGGTGTGTAGGTCGGCAAGTAAGGCACATACATCGGGGGCGTATTCCCAAGCCACACTCTCGGTTGCTCCCAAGGCGGTTTTGTGTATTTCCTTATGAGGCGGGCAGGCAGTGATACCACAAAGGTAGATTTTCTCTATCCTGAAGGCATCAGCAGTGCGAAATACAGAACCTACATTGTTGAGACTGCGTACGTTGTCCAAGATTACAATCACAGGAATCTTCTCGGCCTCTTTGTAGGCTTGTATACTTAGGCGATGTAGTTCTTCGTTGGCTAACTTTCTCATGCCTTAAAAGCGATATACCAATTCCAATTTGTGGTCATTGAGAGCCTTTTTAGCACGCTCATAGTCAGGTGTAAAGCCCAATATATAGCCTCCACCACCTGAGCCACATAGCTTCAGATAATAATCACCAGAGTCAATACCCCGTTGCCAAAGGCTGTGGAACTGCTTTGGGATCATAGGCTTGAAGTGATTAAGGACGACGCGTGAGAGTTTTTTTACATTGACAATCAGTGTCTTGAAGTTGCCTTGTAGGAAATTCTCTATACATTCGTCGGTATATTTGGCAAATTGTGTTTTGAGCATATTGCGAAAGCCCTCATTTTTCATTTTCTCCATGAAAATCTCCACCATAGGGGCAGTTTCTCCTATCATACCACTATCTAAAAGAAATACAGCACCCTTGCCTTCTTCCAAAGGGGAAGGAATTCCTGTGGTCTCAATCATAGAAGAAGAGTTGATTAGGATAGGGATACTCAAGTAACTATTGAGAGGGTCTAAGCCAGAGGATTTTCCATGGAAGAAAGATTCCATAAGAGAGAAAATCTCCTTGAGTTTCAATAATTTTTCTCTGTTAAGAGAGGAAGAAGTAGCTATCTTGTCTATGGCATAGGTATCATAGAGTGCCGCTACAAGGGCACCACTACTGCCTACTCCATAACCCTGTGGAATACTGCTATCAAAGTACATACCCTCAGCTATATCTTGCTGCATACGCTCCAGATCAAAGCGTACAGGGGTATCCTCTCGCTGAGAAATTTCCTTGAGGTAATCAAAATATTGACTCAAGGAAAGGTTGGATTGTCGCTCCACCTCACCCATATTGCTGGGGGAGGTTTTCTTTAGCGTACCATTGTAGGAGTTGTAGGGAATGGCCAATCCCTTGGAATCCTTGATAAT
>CAJZFM010000309.1 GCA_915070235.1 uncultured Capnocytophaga sp.
TATTCTGTCCGATAAATCCGAATTGCCTGTGAAGCATCGAAAACTTTTTCAAAAGGCTTCTCTAAGAGCTTATAGACACGCCTTCCGTCTAAAATAAGTGGCTCTCCATTGGGTAATTCGGCCTTTACAAAATGATACTCATTACAATACTCTTGGGTATCATTATACATCAGCTCCGAAATAGCCTTGATTGTAACAAATTTCCGATCCAGATCCATGCGATACTCCAAGAATTTCCCTTTTTTATCATAGGTAGCAATAGTATCCCCCATAAGAATCGCCTCTCCTTTCTCTCTTTTGAAAGCAATATCTTTCACTCCATCAGGAATATTAGGGATATAATCATCTTCTTCTGTATTCTCTTGTGTTGCTTCATCTTCTGTTATGATAGGAGGTTCTTCTGTCATTTCAGAGGAAGAAGATTTGAAAAAATTACAACTTACAAGCAATGATGCTACCAGAATATAAATAATCTTTTTCATTTGATTTGGTATAATTAATTTGATTTTTCTTTTACTAAAATGGTTTCCCAGCCATCATAACCCCCGTGGGTATCTAAAGCAATATCTATCAAGTCCCAAGTATCTCCATCTATATCAATAGGCGTATTTTCCTTGGAGAGAATAAGACAATAGCCCAAGTCCTCCTGCACCTCCTTACCCTCCTCTGGTACTACTTTTTCACTACTATACACAGTAAAGCCCAAAGCAGCTGCTTTTTCTATAGCACTAAGCATATTCTGCTCAGTATCAAAATAGAGCCAATGCTCTATAGGGCGTGGCACCTCCACTTGGTCCTCATTCTCTTGACAAGCGAAAAGTATCTCACGATTATAGATAGTCTGCTTTTCGTAAATATTAGGATATAAGCCTTTTAGGAAGAAATTCCAGGGCTTATCCTCGGAACACTCCACCTGATAGGTGTAACCCATGCTACTATCCCAAGTAGCACTTAAGCGTTCTTGCAAGGCCTCAGGTGCTTGTGAATAAAAATACCAAGTCACCTCGCCCCGCATGGTAAGCACCGCTACCAATATATCCTTATCGGACTGCAAGGGGCGTAGTATTTGATCCTCTATGGCATAAATGGTAGGACGCTCCTCATCGGAAGAGAAGCCATTTTTGTCAGGATTTTTCAGCTCTATAGTAATCCTTACACAATAGGAAAAACCCTCTATAGGTGCTACTTCATCAAGGGCTAAGTTCAATCGGAACACGGCTGGGTCGTCATCAAGCCAGCTTCTGTAAGCGTTCCATTCTTGGGGAATTTCATTTGTCATTTCTCTATGTTTTAGGGGTTAGTCGTTAGTCGTTAGTCGTTAGCTCCACCATCTTCCTGAAAAGGTTACTCTCATCAGGAAATAATTGCCCTTAAGAGAAGGCGTTACACCTGAGAGGGTTGGGTTTTGCAAAAAATACTGAAGGCTCAGTTGTATGATATGTCGCTCTAACTCAAAGGTATTCTGTACGCCTAAGGCGAAGACCATACGCGTTTTCTCATTCTTATCCAAGTCTTTTCTATCCTTTAGTCCCTCATCCTTGGGCGTGAAACTTACCCCACAACCTCCCACAGAAGCCAAAGCACCAAGGTGATAGTAGTCATTTTCAAAGAAAGGATAAGAGTATTCCAAAAGCACAAATACACCTGAGAGGCTATTCTTCTCGGAGGTAAAATGCTCATAGAGAGGAGTGGAGGAAAACGTTCCTTTCGTATAGTCATAGACATATTTTTTCTCTCCTGTATCTCGCTGATAGTGGACAGGATATTGGCTTTTTGAGGCTATTAAAAAGCCTGCGGTAAGCCCCAAAAAGCTCCCTTCATGTCCCAGCTGTAGGCTCACTGATACAGGGTTTAGCATAACCCCCGCCTGCTGATTCTCCCCCAAAGGGAATGCCGCTCCTACTCCCAAGCCCATAAAAAGACCATCTTGTGCTACCATAGCCCCTGAGAAGAGTAGAAAAAACAAACTCATACATATTTTTTTCATAACTATTAGATTTTAAGTTCTAAAGCTCCGACCTTGGCCAAGACATACTTGCCTATGACGTCAAATTCCAAATTGACCTTGTCCCCTACCCCAAGGGTATGGAAACAAGTATGCTCATAGGTGTAAGGAATCATCGCTACAGAGAAGGCTCCTTTTCGTGAACCTACCACCGTAAGGCTCACCCCATTGACAGTAATAGAGCCTTTTTCTATGGTCATATTCCCCAAGGAAGGATCATAGTGAAAGGTAAAGACACGGCTGCCCTCGGCGTCCTCAATAGCATGACAAATGCCCACCTGATCCACATGTCCTTGTACAATATGTCCGTCCAAGCGGTCACCGAGCTTCATAGCACGTTCGAGATTGACCTTGTCCCCTACCTGCCAAGAGCCTAAGGCAGTCTTTTGGAGGGTCTCGTCTATGGCTACCACTTCGTATATATTGCCCTCAATCCCAACTACTGTAAGGCACACCCCGTTATGCGCTACACTCTGGTCTATCTTAAGCGCAGCGGCAAGCTCGCTTTCTATAAAAAAGTGGCGGTTCTTCCCTTGGGAAGTTATTTTTGCCACGCTACCAATTTTTTCAACAATTCCTGTAAACATTTTCAATAAAATTACGTATTTTTGCACCTCAAAACGCGTACGCTGAAATACGCTGCAAATTAACAAAAAAATGGCCGAAAAAACAAATATTCGTATAGGAGTTTCCATAGGGGATCTCAATGGAGTAGGTTTGGAAGTGGTGATGAAGACCTTTGCCGATGAACGCATGTTGGACTTCTGTACGCCTGTGCTCTTTGCCTC
>CAJZFM010000310.1 GCA_915070235.1 uncultured Capnocytophaga sp.
TTGTTTGACGTTGCAAAAGTACAACATTTTTGATGCTAAAGTCAAGCGTTTTATCTGCGAGAAGTAATAATTTATACAATAAAAAATAAAGTTAAGTACTTTAGAAATATTAACTGTTTATATGATTTCTGTTAAATAAAGCATAATTAGCGATTTTTGTACCTGCTATTTCTGATTTTTTTTGTACTTTTGTGATAATCAATAATAAATTACAAGTTATGAAAAATTCATCTCTCGGCTATATGATAGCCTTGTTCTTATGCGGCCTTGTCGGTCATGCAGCCGTTGTATTGCCTAACAGAATAACCCTACCACTACTGAGAATATCTCAACAACAAACCTATAAAGTATCAGGTACTGTGATTGATGCCAGAACTCATGTAATTATCCCTGAAGCGGTCATCTCTTTAAAGAATCTTACCACAGGTCAGGAGAACACCTATTCTTGTGACCAATATGGCACTTATACTGTAGTCTTGGACGTGAAACAGAGCTACCTACTACAGGCTACTGCCAAGGAGTATGCCCCCTCTGAGCAAATTACTTTCAAGCAGAATAGTAACGACCCTAACCATATCCCTCTCAAGATGCATGATTTTAGCCTCTCTAAAAAGTGATTAGTTACTGACTGCTGGCTACCGAACACTAACAACTGTTAATAATAAAAACACATGAAGAAAGTTATCTTATCTGCCTTATTCTTGGCAACACTTCCCTCTGTAGTACAAGCTCAGGAGGAAGACGCTCCAGAGAACACCTTTACACTCTCTGCCCAGCTCCGCCCTCGCTTTGAATACCGAAATGGAGCTTATGTGCCCCTACAAGAAGGAGAAAAACCTGCTATCTTGGTCAATAATCGTACTCGACTCAACCTTGACTACCATCATGGTGACCAATTGCAGCTTTTCCTCTCTTTCCAGAATGTCAATATATGGGGACAAGCTCCTCAGGTACAACTCAACGACCGTACTGGCGGACTCTCTATCTTTGAGGCCTACGCTGCCTTGCCTATCTACAAGGATATCAATGCCAAAATAGGCCGACAGATGATCGTTCTTGACGAAGACCGTATCTTCGGTTCTCTTGACTGGCACCCCGCTGGACGTGCGCATGATGCGATCAACATCAACTGGAAAAACGACAAACTCACCCTTCGTTCTTTCTTTGCCTTTAACCAAAACTATTTTGACGGTAAGGCTAACAAGCTCAATGGAAATGTCAATAATCCTAAGGGTCAGTTCTTTGCCCCAGGTGGCCAACCTTACCAACACTTGGAAGCAGTGCATGCACATTACGACATCACCCCTACCCAAGGTGTTTCTGTCCTTGTAGCCAACCTCGGACAGCGCAACGATCTTGTTGATGACAATGATTACAACATGCAGACTTTCGGCTTTCACTATCGTGGTAAGTCCGATGCACTACGCTATGGTGCTGAAGGATACCTACAAACTGGTAAAAATGCAGCAGGTAAGGGCAAACAAGCTTTCTTGCTTGCTGCTTTGGTGGGATACCAATTCACTCCTGCTTTCTCCGCCACTCTCGGCTTGGATTATCTAAGTGGTAATGACACCAATGACCCTACCGCTACCAAGGATAAGGCTTTCAATCCGTTCTCTGGTACCAACCATAAGTTCTATGGCTTCATGGATCACTTCTATGTAAGCTATAGCCCAAGTGTAGGTCTCTTGAATCCTTACTTGAACCTTAACCTCAAGACCTCCGATAAGGGAAGCCTCTCCGCCACCGGACATTATTTCCGTTCTGCGGGCAAAATACTCGGTAGCGAAGACAGCAAAACTCGTCACTTAGGTGTAGAAGGCGACTTGGTTTATACCCACAAAATCCAACAGTACGTTTCCCTACAAGCAGGCTACTCTCTGTTTATCCCCTCTGGAAGTTACAAAAAACTCCGCGAACTCAATTTAGAAGTACGCAAACAACAGGATTGGCTATGGTGCAGCCTTAACATCAATCCCAAATTATTCTCCGCTAAATTTTAATGAATTGGAAAACGAAAGGTGAGGAGCAAGGAGTAAAAACAGAAAATAGTATAAAGCAAAAAGCTATCGGTGTTACCGATAGCTTTTGCTTTATACACTCCTCTGTCTTCACTTATCTGTTAAATCTCTTGACTTTTATACTATATTGTTGTAATTTTGCAACTCATTATTAGCTATTAATCATTAGAACAGATGTTTCTCATTTCTCTACCTGAAGAAGTCCTCCTTACGGGCGACAAGCTATTATTAGAAAATCTCTATGCCTCTATGTTGGCCTTAGGGGGCAGGCTCACCTACAATGCCCCTTACACCAAGAAGAAGTCGCTCCCCGATGCCGCTGCTCTGACCCATATACTCACGCAGGTACACAAGGCCACAGAACTCTCCCTTGAGGAGATTATCCTGCCCAAGCGTGCTGCCAAGTGGGTCTATGCCCGCCTGCTTTTGGCTGCTTTGGCCAGCCAAGAGGGCTTCTCTGTAGAGCAAATCGCCAATGTACTACAACGCTCCGTCCCTTCCGTATATAGGCTCTTACAACAATATCACAACGAAGTCAAGTACAATCCTGAATTCAAAAAATTAATTTCAGGGGTTAATGATTAATGGTTAATGATTAATGGTTTAGAACTATATCATTTGTCACTTGTCATTTGTCACTTGTCACTTGTCACTTGTCACTTGTCACTTGTCATTTGTCATTTGTCATTTGTCATTTGTCATTTGTCACTTGTCACTTGTCATTTGTCACTTGTCATTTGTCACTATCCT
>CAJZFM010000311.1 GCA_915070235.1 uncultured Capnocytophaga sp.
CTCCATACTTGCCATGCAAGTAATCACGCTCATAGGTATCGCCTTTAACCCCAGCTATTTCAGCCAAGGCATATAAGTGGCTACTACCTTCTTTGTCTTTCTCTACAAAAGAAATCTGGTCGCGCCTTAGCAGGTTGTCCAAAAGTAGTTGGGTATTATTGGTAGTCAAGACAAATTGGCTTTGCTCATTGGCTGAGCTGTTGAACAAGGCTACGAGTTTTTTAGCCAGTAGAGGGTGTAGCAGAGCGTCAAATTGGTCTATGATGAGGATTTTCTTTTCATAGAAAGCATCATATAGGTAGGCAGCGTACTCAAAAAGTCGTTGGGTACCTTCGGATTCGAATTCCTCAAAGGCGAAGAGAGAAAGCGGAATCTTGTCTTCATCTACCCCGCCGCGCAATTTCTTAGCCGAAAGCAATACGGAGCGCTTCTTAGGGGCTTCCATGTTTTCAGAAGGTTCGTTGTTGAGTTCTAAAAAGCCCAATTTCTCCACTGAAGTATCGCCACGCTTGAGTACCTCCAGCATAAAAGACTTCTTCTGAGGGATACGCAAGGCCTCTCTCGCATAAGCGGCCATAGTAGCATCGCCCAAACCGCTGAGAATCTTGATCTGATTGAAGCCCTCTATGATACTCTTTGAGATTTTGGCAAAAGGAAAGGAGGCCAACATCTTAAGGAAAAGGCTTGTAGGGAATAGAAACTCCTTACTGCCGTCCTCCTGTTGTGCTAACCCCATGTATATGTCACCTTCCTTGAAGAAGTTTTCATTCAGATAGCTTATCCCCTTCTGTTCGCGGATAAAGTAGCAAGTTTCTTTTTTGCCCTTCCTCTCATAGAGCCATTCGGAGCATATAGCCTTGTCGCTTGCTTGGAAGCCATAGCGATATTTGTTCTCATCTATCCAAAAAATCATTTGGAAGAAGGAAGGCTGTTCCATGGTGTCGGCACTGAGCCTAAAGCTATTGATGCGCTCCAGTACCTTTTCATCCTTGACCGATTGGGAGATGATTTTCAGAAAGACAGACAAGGCTTTTATCAAGTTGCTCTTTCCGCTGGCGTTAGCACCATAGAGTACTTTTGATTTCAGAAACGATTCTTTCAGGTGAGCAAAAGTATTTGTACCCTCTAAAGCCTTATCTTTTTTAGAGGTTAGTTTAGCCTTCGTCAGGCTCAGTGTTTGTATTTCCTTGAAAGAACGGAAGTTACCAAAGCTAAAGTCTTGTATAATCATTTTATCTTAAAAATTGTGGATTTTTCGCAAAGATAGAAAAAAATAGGAATATGGAATGAAATTTATGAGACTTTAACTTTGTGGTAATTAGTGGTTAGAGGTTAGTGATTAGTGGTCAGTATCTAATCACTTTTCACTCTTTACTGATAGGCGGAGTTTCATCAGTGAAGCGTTCAGTTCAAAGCCCAGAAGGAGGATAGTGGCATTGAGCCATATATATAATAGGAAGATCAGCAGCGCCCCTATGGAACCATAGAGTTGGTTGTACTGAGCAAAGTTTTCTATATAAATCCCAAAACCATAAGTGGTAAGGATAAAGAGTACTAAGGTTAGGAAAGAACCTGCGGAGAAAAAGCGCATGCCCTTTTGAGGAGAACCAAAATGAAAGAGAATAGAAACCGAGAGATAGGTGATGAAAATAAAGAATATTTTCTTAACCAAAGGGAAGAAATATGGATTGCCCTCAAAGAACTCAAAGATACGCATTCCCCTGATGTACTCAAAAGCCAGCCAAAAGATTACCGAAAAGAGAATCAGTACCACCAGTAGCATGGCCACCCCCATGGAAATAAAGTATTGTCGCACCGCCCCGCGAGTATTCACCACGTGATAGGAGTTCTCAAAACCTCCGAAGACCGCATTAATCCCATTGGTAGTGAGAAAGATAGATAGAACAAACACGGTGGAGAGCAAGCCCGCGCGCTTCTTACCTGCGATGTCCATGAAGATATCCTCAAAGAAGCGATGAGTACCAGGGGGGAGTAGGTTGTCCAAGAATGCCCAGAAATCCTGTTGGAAGTCATTGATAGGAATATAAGGAATCAGGTTCAGTACCACCAAGAGGAAGGGGAAAATAGCTACAAAGAAGCTATAGGAGATCGCACTTGCCCTATAGGTAAGTGCCCCCCTTACAATCCCTATGGTGTAGAGTTCCAAAAGGTCATATAAGGAAAATTGCTGTCCCTTGCCCAGAGGAATACGCTTTAGCAAAGCCACCAGTTTGTTCAGTAAGGGAATACGGTCAATGAGCTTCTCTGTATTGGAGGTCATCATATTGGAATAGGTTTAGTATAGATACACAAAAGCCCTTACAGAGGAGCGGCCCCTGTAAGAGTAGGCTTTTGTAATAGGGATATTTTAGGCGGTTTGCTCTTGTTTTTGCTGTTTTTTGGCAGCACGACTCTCCTTAAAGCGCTCGATAGCAGCTCCAAATACCCAGTAAGGAACCACATAAGAAAGCAAGAAAATCATAAGCCAAAATCCCATAGTAGCAATACCTAAAAAGGCCAAAAAGCCTAAATATTCTTGAAAAGTAAAATCTACTTGCATGTTGTTGTTTTTTTCTTGTGCAAAGGTACGATGTTTTTTTGAGATAAAAAAATTAAATTGACAATTTGTTAATCTCTAAAAATAACAAATGAATATTCACTTTACAAAAAAACTCCTTATAAGCGACAACTTATAAGGAGTTCTGGGTGGAGTATGGGGCTCGAACCCACGACCTTCGGAACCACAATCCGACGCTCTAACCAACTG
>CAJZFM010000312.1 GCA_915070235.1 uncultured Capnocytophaga sp.
ATAATTAATATAAAATAAGCTTTAATTAACTAAGGTTTTTACAAATTTACTTCTATATTAAATAAAAACTTAGCCTGACAACAACTCAATCTATCCAACAGTCAATCAAGCATTCAAACCACATACCGCAAAGATATCAAGCAAACATTTATTCGCATAGCATGTACTATAAAACAATCAAAAATAGTAGCACTAAACAAACACCCCACAACCCCAAAAACAAATTTACAAAAACAGATAACATATCACAAGAGAACCAAGCCAAAGAATACAGAATATAAAATAAGGGAGTACATAGTATAAAAAATAAAAGAATAAATATGACAGAAACACTCATTGGAACAAAAGAGGTGCGCAGCATCATAACCAAGTCCAACCTCCCTGTTGGTGGTTATTCGGTGAATCCATACGTGGGTTGCACCCATGCTTGCAAGTATTGTTACGCCTCATTTATGAAGCGCTTCACAGGACATAAAGAAGAATGGGGCAGTTTCTTAGACGTGAAGTATTGGCCTGCAATCAAGAATCCGAAGGAATATGCCGGACAACGAGTGGTTATTGGATCGGTGACCGATGGGTATAATCCCGAAGAAGCAACTTTCGGCAGGACACGTAAACTGCTTGAAGAGTTCAAAGACAGCGATGCAGAAATACTCATTTGTACAAAGAGCGACCTCGTGTTGCGTGATCTTGACCTGTTGAAACAAATGAAGAAAGTTACCGTATCGTGGTCAATCAACACGCTTGATGAGACATTTCGTGCCGACATGGACAAGGCCGTGAGCATAGAGCGACGCATCGCAGCCATGCGAAAGGTCTACGAGGCGGGCATCCGAACAGTTTGTTTTGTGTCGCCTATCTTTCCCGGTATCACCAATTTCAAAGCTATTTTTCACGAAGTGAAAGACATTTGCGACCTCTTTTGGCTTGAGAACCTCAATCTGCGGGGTAGTTTTAAGGCCAACATTATGGGCTATATCAAATCACACTATCCTCATTTGTTCCCACTTTATGAAGAAATCTATCTGCATAAAGACCGAACATATTGGAAGCAATTGGAGCAAGAAGCCGCGAAAATGGCGCAGGAGGCTCAATGTAAGTATGTGGATAATGAATTGCCTTACGAACGAAGTCCAAAAGGACATCCCTCGATAGTGAATTATCTTTATCACGAAGAAATCAGAGGGTCAGAAAATACTGGTAAAAGGAATGTTATACAATAAAACAGATGTGTATCTCTACTGTTGTTTGAAAAAGCCTGTCCAAATCATCTAAGAGTCTATCTTCTCTTATCTTCTTGTCAAAAAATTAATCTCCTTTGTATGAGCTAATTACATTATTTTTTGTAGTTTTGCTTTTTATTCGTAATTTTGCTACAAAAGAATTTAGATATTGGTATTTTGATGCTAGTGCTAAGATTTCAACAGGCTATTTTATCAATGGCTTTGGAGGCGGTGCTTATTACAATATGAAACGAAATGCACTCGCTGCCCCTACTGAATTTTCTCCCTCAGGACTTACGTATGAACCTTATCAAGAAGGAGGATTAGGACTAAAAGCATTAGTGAGTTTTGCAATAGGTTCAGACAAGGCTTTCAATGGAGAAGCTGCTTTTGAAATGTTATTCAACAAAAATGGAGGATTAGATTTTTCTGCTATTTATGGAAAAGGAAATATTTTGGCTAATATTCCTGGAATGGAAAACATACAGAATTTAGTTTCAAAAGTATCAAAGAGTTTAGAAAATAAAGCAGCCTTCTTAGGTCTAGAAACTAATAATGAAAAACGCAGTAGTTTTGAAAAACGCTTCTTACCCCTTGCTGAAAAAGCAATACCTACTACTGCTGATAATAAGGCTACTATTCAATTCAAGACAGCTATTCAGTTTGATATAGCCAATCAAACTACGCACGGTACTCTTGATGTGTATATCAATGCTGGGTTCATATCAGGTGTAGGTGAAGGAGGTAGAGCAGGATGGGCTGTTTTTCATAAAGACCCTAATGATTGGTATTTACACATTGGTACACCTGATAATAGAATAGGTATAAAAATGGGGGTAGCAGGTGTTTCGCTTAGAACGACTTCTTATCTTATGACAGGTACAAAATTACCTGCTTCTCCACCGCCTCCTGCCAATGTAGCGAGTATTTTAGGAGTAGAAGCACAGGAACTCAATTATATGCGGGATGAAAATGCTTTAGCTAATGCAGGAGGTTTTGCCTTTGGTTCAGATTTAAGTATAGATACTGGTGATTTATCATTCCTAATTTTCTATGCTAATTTCAAAGCAGGTGTTGGATTTGATATAATGCTTAAGAATTATGGAGAAGCAGCGTGTAGAAATACAGGGGAACAGGTAGGTATAGATGGTTGGTATGCTAACGGACAATCTTATGCCTATTTGCAAGGTGAATTAGGAGTGCGTGTAAAATTGCTTTTTGTTAATATGAGAGTCCCTATCATTTCAGCTGGAGCAGCTGTATTAATGCAAGCTAAATTGCCTAATCCTGTATGGTTGCGAGGTTATGTAGGAGGTGAAATGAATGTATTAGGAGGACTTATCAAAGGAAAATTCAATTTCAAAGTAACTATAGGTGAACAATGTGACTTTGGAGGAGGAGCTGGTGCCTTTGAAGGAATGAAACTCATCGCCGATGTATCTCCTAAAAATAACAGTAATGATGTAGATGTATTTGCTGTACCTCAGGCTACATTTTCAATGAAAGTGAATGAAC
>CAJZFM010000313.1 GCA_915070235.1 uncultured Capnocytophaga sp.
CGGTTCTATAAACATAATTAATTTATTGAACTATAAAAAGACGTTTTATGAAAAAATTTCTTCAACAGGCCTCCCAAGTATGGCTCTTTGCTATACTGTTAACTTTGGTGGGGTGCAAGAAAGATGAACTCTCCCTTTATGGAAAGAGTTTTGCGCTGAACAATCCAGAACTGACCGCAGCGCTCAAGGCAAAAGGATTCTCCTTTGAGGGGAATGACATCGTAATTGATGATAAACTCTGGGAACTCACCTCCCTTGACCTCTCTGGAGCTGGACTTAAGAGTGTAGCAGGAATCACTATCTTCAAGAACTTGCAGCAGGTGAATCTCTCCAATAATGCTTTGGGGAAGGTCTTTGACTGCTCATTACTTCCTGAGAATATACAGCAGGTAGACCTAAGCGGCAACCCTATTTATGAGTTTAAGAACTTGCGCCCTTTGCAGAAGCTTATACTCCCTACCACTGCTCAGTATGATATGGAAAGCCTTCCTGCCTATGCAAAAACTGCTAAAAAAACAGATATCCAGATAGTCAGTAAGGACGGTTCTCTACAGAAATACACTACCCTCCGCGAGGTGCCCGATCCTACCCTACTTGAGCTACTCAAAAGACTATTCCCCAGCCTCATCGTAGGAGATAAGATTGATATCAGCAGGCCAATGCGCACAGCCGAACTGTCAAACCCTATCGTCATAGAACAATATCACTATGATCCTACAGGCTTGGAGGTAGATAAAAGTAAAATAGAAAAGCTTGATGGTTTGGAATACATCATCAACCACCCTCACTATGCAGGAAATATACAGATAGAGATGTCCGAAGAGAAGGAAAACACCTTACCTTACTTGAAAATAGGCAAATATACAGAATTGGTCTCTTTCAAATGGGTGAATACCCCCCTCTTAGACCTTTCTCAGGCAGAGAACCTCAATATCTTAGGGCTTTCACATAATAAAGCTATCAAGCAAATAGACCTCTCTCATAGCAAAGTATTCCTACAAAGAGGAGAGAAAAGTATTTTCTCAGGATTACTTGGAGGGGATATACTTAGCTTAGGAGATTGCCCCGCCTTGGAAAAGATAAACTTACCAGAGCTAAGTAAAGCTAAAAATCCTATAGGGGTATATATGATTTCCTTGATAGCACTTCCTAGGTTACAAGCCTTTGATATGAGTAAGTTACAAGTGATTAATAAACTTACCTTGGGAGCACTGCCTACAACCAAGATTACTTATCCTATCCAAATAGCTTATTTTACAAATAATGGAGAAAGAGATGACCAAGCGGGAGAACTTGATTTTGCCATTACCCAAGATATCTATGAAAGAGAGGAAACCAAAGCCTTTATCCAAAAGTATGACGGAAAAGTAACACCCGATAGAGGAGAGCTTGGAGAATATGATCTGGATAACTACGACTGGGTACAAGCTCAAGAAAACCAAGATGAAGACTAACTTTTTAAAATATCTCATGATGAAAAAAATAATATCCCTCTTATGTATAGCTTCCTTTGTAATAGGAGCTGTCTCATGTAAAAAAGAAGAACAACACCAAGAAATTGTCCGAGAGGATAACAGAACGGCTAAGGTAATCCAACAACTCAATGGTACAGTTATATTAGGGCAAGATGTTAAGATGGCGGGCGTGGATAAGAGCCGCCTCCCAGGAGGTGTACCTACCAAATTCCGATTCCACTGGAAAGAAGCTGAAAAGAAAATGGAAATCCAAATTGTTAAAATACAGCCTGGTTCTATGCCTTTTGCTATTGGAGTGACTGCCAATGCGACCCTGATGGAACTCTCCTCTTGGGAGAAGAACGAATATCCTGAAACAGGCTGGATAAAGCTCTTTGACGATAAAGGAGAGGTAACTCCCTACCTCAAGGACGATGACCCTGCCAAGCCTAAACCAGATGGTGCAATGATCATGATTGGTTTCTACAATGTTAACACACAAGAAATTGAGTTTTCTATCAACTACAATATGATGAATGTAGTAGGCCATGTCTTCCGCCAAAAGATAGATGCGGCTCGTCTGAAAAATTTTGACGAGGAATACGACGCCTATGAAGAAGCCCTTGCCGAATGGAAGTTAGACCATGGTGACGAACAGCTACGCGGTAAGACTTACCAATATACCGTGGAGTTCCTCGGTGAAAGCAAAACCCTGCCTGCCGCTACCCTCTCCTACGAAGGGAAAACCACTCAGGTAGATTTGCCTATACATTTCCAATGGGAAGGCGGCACAGAATATACCAATGTTACCAAGCGTATGCGCATTACGCTGCCTAAAACCTTGGTAGGGGCTAATAATATCCAGATTTCCTTTGATGCATCGGCTCGTTTTGCTTATCCTACCACCAAAACCGAACAGGAATTATACCAAAAAGCAGGAATAGAGGGTGAGATTTTTTCTCATTATGTCTTTACCAAACTCAAAGCAGTGAATGTAGCTACTATTATTTGGAATGCAGAAGGTACCCAACAGCTAAAAACCTCTAACAAAGGGGAACTACGCATCATTACCCGCTTGAAAAAAGATGCTTCTTCTATTCGCTTGGCTTATGTCAACAAAGAACTGGGCTTATCTATCACCTCTCCTATCATTCCTTTAGAAGGAGGTTATGATTCTTTTTATTAGAAATGAAATATACAATATTCTTATTTCTCTTTGCTATTTATTTGCAAAGTTATGGACAACAAATACGGCTAAAAAAA
>CAJZFM010000314.1 GCA_915070235.1 uncultured Capnocytophaga sp.
GGATTTCACAGATTTTCTATGTTAGTGTAATCATGCTCCTACGATTTTCGCGGATTATTATAAGGCCAAAGGCCTTATTTATCCGTGGAAATTGCAGAGTTATGTTTGGTTGTTGTATCATTCTTTCCGTGAAAATCCGTGGAATCTGTGGGAGAAAAAATATAATTTGCTTATGTCGAACTCACGTTAAAATACAGTTTGAATAAAAAAAACAGGGGCAAGCGCCCCTGCTTTTAATTTATAAAAATAAGATCATTGAGCCAACACAATTATTTTATTATCTTTTTGCTCTACGACCCCTCCTGTGATGGAGAGCATACGTTCCCCTTTGGCTTGAGTCTGCTCCGAGAAATACTCCTGAGCAAATACCTTAGGGGCTTCGCTTTCGCTAAAGGTGATCGTTCCTTCGTCTAAGAGGGCTACTATAGGTGCGTGGTTCTCAAGTATTTGAAATGACCCTTTCGCTCCTGGTAGGGTGATGATACTCACCGTTCCCTTATAAAGCACGGCCTCTGGGGTTACTATTTCTAATCTCATAATCGTCTTAGTTTTGTGCTTCAGCAAGCATTTTTTCACCTGCTTCTATTACTTCTTCAATCGTTCCTTTAAGGTTGAAAGCCGCTTCAGGTAGGTGGTCAAGCTCTCCATTGAGGATCATATTGAATCCGCGAATGGTGTCTTTGATATCCACAAATACCCCTGGAATCCCTGTAAATTGTTCTGCTACATGGAAAGGCTGGGAGAGGAAACGCTGTACCCTACGTGCACGAGCAACGGCGAGCTTATCCTCTTCGGAGAGTTCTTCCATACCAAGAATCGCGATGATATCTTGTAGTTCCTTGTAGTGCTGGAGCAATTCTTTTACACGTTGGGCGCACTCATAGTGGTCTTTTCCAAGAATTTCAGGTGTAAGAATACGAGAAGTAGAGTCTAACGGGTCTACCGCAGGGTAGATACCCAATTCGGCGATTTTACGAGAGAGTACTGTAGTGGCATCAAGGTGAGCAAAGGTAGTAGCAGGTGCAGGGTCAGTAAGGTCGTCCGCTGGTACATATACTGCTTGTACGGAGGTAATAGACCCTTTTTTAGTAGAAGTGATACGCTCTTGCATAGCTCCCATTTCGGTGGCCAAGGTAGGCTGATACCCTACCGCTGATGGCATACGACCCAGCAAGGCCGATACCTCAGAACCCGCTTGAGTGAAACGGAAGATGTTATCCACGAAGAAAAGAACGTCTTTTCCTTCGCCCTGACCAGCTCCGTCGCGGAAGTATTCAGCTACGGTAAGTCCAGAAAGTGCTACACGAGCACGTGCTCCAGGGGGTTCGTTCATCTGTCCAAATACGAAAGTAGCTTTGGATTCTTTCAGAGCATCTTTATCCACTTTGCTAAGATCCCAACCGCCTTCTTCCATGGAGTGCATAAAGTCATCACCATATTTAATAATGCCTGATTCGAGCATTTCTCTCAGTAGGTCATTCCCCTCACGAGTACGTTCGCCCACTCCAGCAAATACGGAAAGTCCTCCGTGTCCTTTGGCGATATTGTTGATTAGCTCTTGGATAAGTACTGTTTTTCCTACTCCAGCACCCCCGAAAAGTCCGATTTTACCTCCCTTAGCATAGGGTTCTATCAGGTCAATAACCTTGATTCCGGTAAAGAGTACTTCTGTTACAGTAGATAAGTCCTCGAACTTAGGAGCTTTGCGGTGGATCGGTAGGCCGTTTTCTCCATCTTTAGGGAGGTTGCCCAGACCGTCTATACCATCTCCAATTACATTGAACAAGCGTCCGAAAACCTCTTGCCCAATAGGCATTTGAATAGGGTGTCCAGTAGCGATTACCTCCATTCCACGGCTAAGTCCTTCAGTGGCGTCCATTGAGATAGCTCGTACGGTATCTTCCCCTATATGAGACTGTACCTCAAGGACAAGGGGCTTGCCTTCCTTGCCGACAATCTCTAATGAATCATAAATTTTAGGCATTTCCTTCTCTGAAGAAAACGTAACATCTACCACAGGACCGATGACCTGTGCTATTTTACCTTTGTATTGTGCCATATCTTTAAATAAAAAAGCGCATTTATTTTGTGTGCAAAGATACATATTTTTCCATGATTGACAAATATTTGTAAGAAAAGTTTTGAATGCAAACAGTCGGATTGTGTACAAGTGGGCGGGTTGCTTCGTGTATAAGCGATGTGAATTGTTTAAAAGTTGACCTGCCATGTGGTGTGGAGAAGGGTTGAGCTGCGTAAAAGTTGCTGTGTTGTGAAACGTGTAAGAGGGATAGGTTGGGTATGCGTTGATGCGCTATGGAGCGTGAAAGAGAGATGGGATGGGTACAAGTTGCAGCGTTATGGAATGTGAAAAAGAAGCAGATTGTATTGAGATTGTTTTGCTTTTGGGATGACAGTAATTTATGGATGTATAATTATTGTATGAAAGTTTGTTTATAACAGAGTTTTTTTATACTTTAGTCACCTATAAAATTCTACTTTCTCTGTTAATGAATAATACAATATTAATTTTTAAAACCTTCGTTCTGATGTTAGGTTTACATCCCGAAAAAATAATGAATAATAGGATATTAACCTTTAACCCCTGCATTTGATATTATGCTTACGTCCTCAAGAAACTATGAATAGTACAATATTAACCTCTAAAACCGGCAGTCTTAGCCTATGAATAATGTGATATTCAACTCGGGGT
>CAJZFM010000315.1 GCA_915070235.1 uncultured Capnocytophaga sp.
TATCTCAAGTTTTAATTTTTTGCTAAAAAAATAAGGCGCGTGTGAAATATTTTTAGTATTTTTGCCCCCCGAAAAAAGTATCATACTAATAAGATAACGTCTAACTCATTGAAAATATAATTATTTGCTATGGATTTAAAAGATATTCAAAACCTAATCAGATTCGTTGCCAAGTCAGGTGCAAGTGAGGTAAAGCTGGAGATGGAAGATGTGAAAATCACCATCAAAACCTCAGGAGAAGAAGGTCGCCCTGAAACGGTCTTTGTACAACAGCCTTACATGGCACAAGGGCTTGCTCAACCACAGATTCCTGTGGCACAACCCGTATTCCCTGTAAGTGATCCTGCTAATATTGTGGCTACCAAAGAACACGATGATGAAGAAAACGGAAGATATATCACTATAAAATCTCCTATCATCGGAACTTTCTATCGTCGCCAAGCACCTAACAAACCTCTTTTGGTAGAGATAGGAGATAATATCGTACAAGGTCAAACCCTTTGCGTAATTGAGGCTATGAAGCTATTTAACGAAATAGAATCCGAAGTCTCTGGTAAAATTGTAAAGGTACTGGTGGACGACGCTTCTCCTGTAGAATACGACCAACCACTCTTTTTGGTTGACCCTTCTTAAGTTAGGGTTGTGTATTAAGTATGACCTAAAATTCTTAGAACATGTTTAAAAAAATCTTGATAGCCAACCGTGGAGAAATTGCCCTACGGGTGATTCGTACTTGCCGCGAAATGGGCATTAAAACGGTGGCCGTATATTCTACAGCAGATGCCGATAGCCTTCATGTACGCTTCGCCGACGAAGCTGTATGCATCGGCCCTGCCCCAAGTAAGGATTCTTATCTGAAAATTACCAATATCATCGCCGCTGCCGAAATTACCAATGCCGATGCTATCCACCCTGGCTATGGATTCCTTTCCGAAAATGCCAAGTTCTCCAAAATCTGTGCTGAAAATGGTATCAAGTTCATCGGAGCTTCAGCCGAGATGATTGACAAAATGGGTGATAAGGCAACTGCCAAAGCTACTATGAAAGCCGCTGGTGTACCTACTATTCCTGGTTCTGATGGTCTGCTAAAGGATATTGCCGAAGCTAAAAAAATCGCTAAAAAGATGGGCTACCCTGTCATGCTCAAAGCCACCGCTGGTGGAGGAGGAAAGGGTATGCGTGCCGTATGGAAGGAGGAAGACCTTGAAAAGGCTTTTGAGAGCGCTACTCAAGAGGCCGCCGCTGCTTTCGGTAATGATGGTATGTACATGGAAAAACTCATTGAGGAACCCCGACATATTGAAATCCAAATCGTAGGTGACCAATTCGGCAAAGCTTGCCACCTCTCCGAGCGCGACTGTTCTATCCAAAGAAGACACCAAAAACTTACCGAGGAAACACCCTCTCCGTTTATGACCGACGAACTCCGCCAAAGAATGGGCGAAGCTGCTGTCAAGGCTGCCGAATCTATCAAATATGAAGGTGCAGGTACTGTGGAATTCCTTGTGGATAAGCACCGCAATTTCTACTTTATGGAGATGAATACACGTATCCAAGTAGAACACCCTATCACCGAACAAGTGATTGACTATGACCTGATTAAGGAACAAATTCTCGTAGCGGCTGGAGTGCCTATCTCTGGGCGCAACTATACTCCAAAACTACACGCTATAGAGTGCCGTATCAATGCGGAAGACCCCTTCAACGACTTCCGCCCATCTCCTGGCCGTATCACTGCTTTCCATGCCCCTGGTGGCTTCGGAGTGCGTCTTGATACTCATGTGTATGCTGGCTATACTATTCCACCCAACTATGACTCTATGATTGCCAAACTCATCGCAACAGCTCAGACACGCGAAGAGGCTATAGCTAAGATGAAGCGCGCCTTGGACGAGTTTGTCGTAGAGGGTATCAAAACAACCATTCCTTTCCACAAACAGCTTATGGAACACCCCGATTATATCGCTGGAAACTATACCACCAAGTTTATGGAGGATTTCGTGATCCAGCCCAAAGGGGACGACGAGGAATAAAAATAATTTTTTATACCAAAGTATTATGTCTGTAGAAAAAATCAAATGCTTAATTATAGGCTCAGGCCCAGCGGGGTATACCGCTGCTATCTATGCCTCAAGAGCCAATCTCTCTCCTGTACTCTACCAAGGAGAACAACCTGGCGGACAGCTTACCACTACCAATGAGGTGGAGAACTTCCCTGGCTATCCCGAAGGGATTACAGGAACTGAGATGATGATGCAGTTCGAACAACAAGCCCGCCGCTTTGAGGCTGATATTCGTTCTGGCTGGGTTACCAAAGTCGATTTTTCTGCCAAACCGCTCAAAGTATGGGTCGAAGACAAGGAAATCCATGCCGATAGTGTGATCATCTGTACAGGTGCTACTGCCAGATACTTAGGACTGCCTTCCGAGCAGCATTATTTACATACAGGAGGAGGCGTATCGGCTTGTGCCGTATGTGATGGCTTCTTCTATAGAAACCAAGACGTGGCTATCGTAGGGGCAGGAGACTCCGCCTGTGAAGAAGCGCTTTATCTTGCCAAAATCTGTAAAAAAGTAACAATGATCGTTCGTCGCGATGCCTTCCGTGCCTCCAAGATTATGGAAGAGCGTGTCAAAAAAGCAGAGAATATTACTATTTTGTTCAATTCGGAAACGGACGAAATCCTCGG
>CAJZFM010000316.1 GCA_915070235.1 uncultured Capnocytophaga sp.
TTTATTTGTTTTTTTATACTTTTGTCCCTGTAAAAAAATCTAAGTTACTCCATGATACATTTTTTTTATGAGCTTCCTTTTGAATTACCAGAGGAAGAAGCTGATTTTCGTCGTTGGGTGCAACTCATCATTGCCTCCGAGCGCAAAAAAGAAGGGGATATCAACTATATCTTTTGCGATGATACCTACTTGCACAAGATCAATGTAGATTATTTGCAACATGATACCCTGACGGACATCATTACTTTTGACTATGGTAAGGACAACATGCTCTCAAGTGACATTTATATCTCTATAGATCGTGTACGGGAGAATGCCCAATCCTATGGGGTGGATTTCCCGGCAGAGCTACTCAGGGTAATGGCACATGGAATCCTGCACCTGTGTGGCTATAAGGATAAAACAGACGAAGAATCCCAACAGATGCGAGAGAAAGAAGAGGAAAAAATGGCTCTTTTCTTAAAATAGAAAAAACCTTTGAGTCACTGGGGCTCAAAGGTTTTCTTATTCTAAGGGAGGAAAAAATTAGTCCTTCATACGTTCTACGTAGGTACCTTTCTCAGTTTCTACCTTGATACGGTCTCCTTCGTTGATAAAGAGCGGCACATTCACTGTAGCACCTGTCTCTACCGTTGCAGGCTTAGTGGCATTGGTTGCTGTATTTCCTTTTACCCCTGGTTCTACATGAGTTACTGTAAGAATCACATTGGCAGGCATTTCCACTGAAAGGGGTGTTTCATCTTCGGCATTGAATATAATCATTACCACTTCCCCTTCTTTGAGTAAGTCTGGATAGTCCAACATATCACGACGGATATGCACTTGGTTAAAGTCCTCTACGTTCATGAATACAAGCTCTTCACCCTCTGGGTAGAGATATTGGAACGAACGTGTCTCCACACGTACATCGTCTATCTTGTGTCCGGCAGAGAAGGTGTTGTCAATAGTTTTCCCTGTAGTAACACTCTTGAGTTTTGTTCTCACAAAAGCAGGCCCTTTCCCAGGCTTTACATGGAGAAATTCAATGATTTTGTAAATGTCATGGTTGAAACGGATACATAATCCTTTTTTAATATCAGCTGTACTTGCCATATTTATTTGAATATATTTATTTGTTTACTAATTACTTAAGGCTTCCTACCATATCCTCAGGGCGTACCCAAGCATCGAATTCCTCAGGGGTTACATAGCCCAAGCGGATAGCTTCTTCGCGAAGGGTAGTGCCGTTCTTATGAGCGGTATTAGCAATTTCTGCCGCTTTGTAGTAGCCTATCTTGGTGTTAAGGGCGGTAACGAGCATAAGGCTATTATTGACCAATTCCTTGATACGTGCATAGTTAGGCTCGATACCTGAAGCACAGTGCTCTTCAAAACTTACGGCCGCATCTCCGATAAGGCGTGCGGACTGTAGGAAGTTGGCACAGATTACAGGCTTGAACACATTTAGTTCATAATGTCCTTGGGTAGCCCCTACACTGATGGCCACATCATTACCCATCACTTGGGCAGCAACCATTGTAACAGCCTCGCACTGAGTAGGGTTCACTTTCCCTGGCATGATAGAACTACCTGGCTCATTGGCAGGAATCAAGATTTCTCCAATACCACTACGAGGGCCAGAGGCCATAAGGCGGATATCGTTGGCGATTTTGTTAAGTGATACGGCGATTTGCTTGAGCGCTCCGTGAGATTCTACCATGGCATCGTGAGCGGCCAAGGCTTCAAACTTGTTCTGAGCTGTTACAAAAGGAAGTCCTGTGAATTGGGCGATATATTTGGCTACCACTACATCATATCCCTTAGGGGTATTGATACCTGTACCTACAGCAGTACCACCCAAGGCCAATTCGCTTAGGTGTGCAAGGGTATTTTTTAGGGCCTTGATACCATGTTCTATTTGGGATACATAGCCAGAGAATTCCTGACCAAGGGTAAGAGGAGTAGCGTCCATAAGGTGAGTACGCCCTATTTTTACTACATCTTTGAATGCCTCAGATTTCTTCTGTAGCGTATTTTTAAGTTTTTCAAGACCTGGAATGGTAGTCTCTACCACCATTTTGTAGGCAGCGATGTGCATACCAGTAGGGAAGGTGTCGTTGGAGGACTGTGATTTGTTCACATCATCATTGGGCTGAAGAACTTTTTCTCCTTCGCCTATTTTTCGTCCAGCCAAGAGCTGAGCACGGTTGGCAATGACCTCATTCACATTCATATTGGACTGAGTACCAGAGCCTGTTTGCCAAATTACCAAAGGGAATTGGTCGTCCAATTTACCTTCTAAGATTTCGTCACATACTTTAGCTATTAAGTCTCGTTTTTCTTGGGAGAGTACGCCCAATTCGAAATTGGCATAGGCGGCCGCTTTCTTTAAGTAGGCAAAGCCATAGATTACTTCCTTAGGCATAGAGGCAGGAGCCCCTATTTTGAAGTTGTTACGAGAACGTTCTGTTTGTGCTCCCCATAGCTTGTCAGCGGGCACTTTCACTTCACCCATGGTGTCTTTTTCAATACGATATTCCATTGGTATATAGTTTTAATGGTTTTTTTCCAAGATAAAAAAACATCAGTTTTTCATGACACAAAAGTATATTTTTTTTCTTAGACCACCAAATTTTTTTCAAATATTTTTATTTCTAATATTCTCTTACTCAAGTTTCGCAAGCTGTTTTTCAAAATCTCCTTAGTT
>CAJZFM010000317.1 GCA_915070235.1 uncultured Capnocytophaga sp.
TGAACTTAGTCGCTTTGTTTGCGGGGGCAAAGGTACAACCTTTTTTCTAATTGACCAAATCTTTTTTCAAAAATTTTTTAGTCTCTTTCTACCCTCACTCGTTTTGAAAGCGGGTGCAAAAGTACAACCTTTTTTCCATTCTACCAAATCTTTTTTAAAAAAAATTTTTGGCCTATTCTAATGAACTCACTCCCTTTCCGAAAGCGGGTGCAAAAGTACAACTTCTTTTTGAATTGACAAAATATTTCAATGAATTTTTTTGAATTATTTTTTAAGTGGTTGTAAATCAGCAATATTAAAAGAGTTTTCTGATAGGAATGATGTGTGAATTAGGAGTGAATTTGAAAAATTATCTGGATAAAAACCCCGCCTTCTTAGGAGAAAAGGGCGGGGTTGTACATGGAAAATATATTGGTGTTATACTTTCTATGACAGAACAATTTGCTTTAATTTGTCAAACTCTTGAGGCGTTAATGGCTCCCCATCAAGGTGTTGAGATTGCCAAAGCCTACTTTGGCTAACTTTAAGGTCAGGCGAAAAGTTACCTAACCAATTTCCAGAAGGCTTTATAAAACCATTTTTAGCTGCCTTAGAAAGTGTGGCTATTATTTTCTTTTTCCAGTCAATTCTCTCTTCCTTTGTTTCTACTTCAAAAACCACAAAAGATATTTTATCTCTGATGTGGGCAACCGCTTGTTGAGTTATTTGCTGTTCATGTGCAGGGTTTAACTGTGCTTGTACTTTATTTTTATTCTCTGGTGTGGTGGTATCCACTTCCCATATATCAAGATAAGGATCTTTATTCTTTGCTAATATCGCACTCCCTACTCTTTTAAGGAAGATACTACGATCCTTATTTTCATTTACATAATGTTCTTTTAGTCGTTTGTAGAGGTTACCATCCCCATCATGAGTACCTACCCTTACTATACGGTCAAGACCTTGGAAAGTCTCACCCTCTTCAAACATAATATAAATTCCATTGGTAGGAATATGGCTTTCTTGTCCTTCAAAAGGATAAGTATAACGAGTTAACTTCTCGTTATGGAATAATTTGTGTAAATCTAATATCATTTTTGTTTGGTTTAGATTCTTCTCTATGGCTTCTTTCAAATATTTTACTCGTTCTCCTTGTTTAAGACCTTTCAAAGGGAGTTCTACATTGGTCAAGCTATCTTGTATAGGAGTCACATAACTCTCTCCTGCTAAAATAATTATTCTATCTTTTTGCAAGTTGGCTATCTCACTTAATTGTTCTATTACTTTCTTTCCCCAGTCTGTTTTGTCTTCCAATAGTACATCATAGAACTCTATTTCCTCATCAAGAGGAAGTAGATAATACTTATCTGAAAGTATATAGATATTTTCAGGAGTCGTAAGTTGCTTAGCATAAGTTAGACTTTTTTTAAACAAGTCGCTCGTATATAACTCCTCTGCTCTTACTTTTCCTAATACTTCCTTTTTCCCTTTGGTACACGATATAAGTACAATCGTCTTCATATTATAGAAATTAAAAAATTAACCTTGCAAAAATACAACTTTTTCTTTATTTATGCAAGTATTTTTGTGATTTTCTTATAAAAATATACTGACACAAGTAATTTATGCCAACATAATTAGGATTTCTTTTGATTCTTATTAAGCCTAAGAACTAAACTATGATGTAGTAGAAGATGCTATAAAAATAATGAGTGAATAGTGAATAGTTTTTCTCTTTTCACTATTCTCTTGTCACTATCTCCGCGGTAAGGCCTGCGCGGGTGAGACGGCTACAGCGGGGAAGGAGATCTTCGTAGGAACCCTCTTTTACGGGACATTTGCCTGAGAAATGTACTATGGCGGCACATTGTTCCGCCTGTTCGTAAGTGTGCTCGCATACCTCCATGAGCAGTTCTATGACATAGTCAAAGGTATTGTAATCGTCGTTGTAGAGCATGATTTGGTAGAGGTCGGCATACTCTGTGAGGAGGTCTTCGTCGTATGCCTCATTGGGTAGGGGTTGGGTCTGTGGCATATAGTTTTTGGGTTATGGTTGTTTGATAGTATTGTTTTTCTTCTTACTTTTCTTCTTGTTGTCTCCAGCACGGAAAAAAGCACGCTTGGCGGCGCGTTCTTCGGCTTTTTTCTTGGAGGTATCATGTGCTTTGGCATATACTTTTTCGTTGATCATCACCTTGGCTTGGAAGTGCTTGGTGTTGCCCTGATAGGTGGTGTCTTCTTCGGAAACAAAAGCGATCGTCTTATGGTACTTCTGTGCCCACTCTACCATTAGGGATTTGTAGCTGATGACCTTGTGCTCCAAGTCTCTCATGCTTAAGTTGTTATCTATCAGGATACGATGGATAAACTCGGTAGCTTTGCCATAACCCAAGTCCAAGTAAATCGCCCCTACGAGGGCTTCCAATAGATTTCCTGTGATGTTGCCGCTGAGCAGTACGGTCTTCTTGTCCGTGAGTAGGTAATCCCTCAGGCGTAGCTGTTCGCCTATTTGGTTAAGGTTCTCGCGCCTTACCATACGGGTACGCATCTTGGTCAGATCCCCTTCGTTCTTGTCGGGGGCTTGTAGGAATACAAAGTGAGCGATGACCGCACCGAGTATGGCATCGCCAAGGAACTCCAAGCGCTCATAGCTGATATGAGGTTGGGCACTATCGGTACGTACTGTGCCGAGGGTAAAA
>CAJZFM010000318.1 GCA_915070235.1 uncultured Capnocytophaga sp.
CAATAAGTTACAGAACTTGCGAAACTTAAATCAATTATTAATGGTTAGCATACTAAAACTTAAAAGATGAAATACCTCTATTTACGGGCTATGTTGTCAAGCGTCTATTTCAAGGGCATCAGATCATATAAGGTGAATCAAACCAAACTCTCTCCCAAAGAACCTCGAACGATTCATTTTGATAAAGATATAACAGTTCCCTTACATAAGTAAAAATCATTAACAATTGATTTCATATTCAATCACTTCCATTTGGGGGATATGCCCCTCCTGAATCTCAAAGCGGAGCATGGTACGGCTTTTCTGTTGGCCATACTTACCAATAGCCCCTGGGTTGAGGTGTAGGAGCTGGTACTTCTTGTCATAGATAACCTTTAGGATATGGGAGTGGCCACAGACAAAGAGTTGGGGCTTTACCTCATGAAGTAGCTCGGGGATTCCCTTGGCATAGTGGGAAGGATATCCCCCTATGTGGATCATCAGCACTCGCATACCCTCGCAGTCAAATACTTGTTTTTCAGGGAAAAGGGTACGTATCTCAGTGCCGTCAATATTGCCATAGACCCCACGTAAGGGCTTGACAGCTTGGAGTGCCTCCGCTACCGAGAGAGCGCCAAAGTCGCCTGCATGCCATACCTCATCTACCTCTTTGGCATGCTTTAGGATCGCCTCGTCCATATAGCTATGGGTATCGGATAAGAGTAAAATCTTCACGAGTAGTATTTTTAGATTTCTATCTTTTCCATGGTCATAGAGCGAGAACCCTTGATAAGGAAAAATGTATCAGAGAAAGGGTGTAGCTTGAGGTAGTGGTTCATCTCGGTTAGTGTCCTGAACTTCATAAAGTTAGTTTGCGTCTGGTAGAAATTATCTCCCAATAGCAGAACCGCATCCCATACAGAAGCCGCAATATCATCTACCAATTGCTGGTGTTCCTTTTGGCTATAAGCGCCTAATTCTTTCATATCGCCCAAGATAAGCACCTTGTGTGGTGCCTTGATCTCACCAAAAGCCTCAATGGCTGCGTGCATACTGGTTGGGTTGGCATTGTAGGCGTCCATAAGTACTTGGTTGCCACGGTCTTTTTTGATCCACTGAGAGCGGTTATTGCTCGGTACATAACCCTCTATCCCACGAGAGATGGCCTCCTTGGAGAGCTTGAAATAGTGGCCGATACAGATGGCCGCAGCAGCATTCATTGCGTTGTATTTGCCAATCAAGTGGGTAGGGAGTATGGTTTCTCCCCAAGCGAGTTGGACAAAGGGTACGCTCTCCTTAACAGAGAGTTGGAGTGAGGCTTTCTCATTGCCTTCCAAGGAAAAGGAATAGGTCTGACTATATCCTTCGAGCAAATTCGCCTGCAAGTCATTGTCCTGACAGAAGAATATTCGCTTGTCAGCCTTTTTCAGGTAGTTATAGAGTTCGCTTTTGGCCTTGATTACGCCTTCGAAGGAGCCAAAGCCCTCTAAGTGGGCGCGGCCGAAGTTGGTGATATAGCCAAAGTCAGGGTCAGCTATTTGGCAAAGCGCCGCAATTTCCCCAGGGTGATTGGCACCCATCTCTACAATGGCGATATCGGTATCAGGGGTAAGGCGCAAGAGCGTCAGTGGTACCCCTATATGGTTGTTGAGGTTGCCTTCTGTCTTGAGCGCACGGAAGGACTGGTTTAGTACGCTGTATATCAGTTCCTTGGTAGTGGTTTTTCCATTGCTTCCCGTAAGGGCAATCACAGGGGTAGCCAATTGCTTTCTATGCTGATGAGCCAAGTCCTGCAAAGCCTTAAGGGAGTCTTCCACCAGGATCACCTCTGGGAGTGAGGCAAATTTCTCGTTATCAACCACCACATATTTAGCTCCTTTCTCTATGGCCAAAGGAGCAAACTCATTGCCGTCAAAGGTTTCTCCCTTGAGGCAGAAGAAAAGCGTATCACGCAAGTCCTTACGGGTATCAGTGGCGACTCCCGCACATTCTTTGAATTTTTCGTATAATATGGACATTTTGATAATGATTAATGACTAATGATTAATGACAAATAAGTTATTAGTCGTCAGGGGGCAACTGACTTCTAATTTCTGACAGCAGACTGCTGTGCTATCCAAATAGTTCAGCGTGGGAGCCCAAGCGGAGTAAAGATATTTCCTTTTCTTCTTCATATTCTACCCAAATAATAAGTAAATCAGGTTCTATATGACATTCTAAAGAGCCTTTATAATTTCCAGTCAGCAGATGAGGTTTCATCTTCTTTGGAATACCATTTACGCCTTTATCTTTCAAGATACTTAAAACTTCAGTAACTTTTTTGAGTTTTTGAGGATACTTGGATATGCTCTTTAAGTCCTTTTTGAAAGAGGTAGAATATTTAAGCAGGAATTCTATCTTTTCTTCTGTTTCTTCACTACTCATCTTCCAAAATATCTTTAATCATTTGATTTACATCAGTATATCCTTTTAGAGCATGTCTGTTCTCTTGCATCTCTACAAAAGCCTTATGTGTTTCCTCATTAGGGATAGATTTTTCTACTGGAATAGATTTTTTCTTATCATCAATAGTATCTAAAATAGTAGTCTTTATCTTTAGCCTCTCAAACAAATGTTGAATTATAGGAAAGTCGGCATTATTGATAGTTGCTTGTATAATTGTTGCATTCATAATATCTTTTTTTTTTTGGCAAAG
>CAJZFM010000319.1 GCA_915070235.1 uncultured Capnocytophaga sp.
GAAACTAAGGAGGCAGGTCTCGAACTTCGCTTCTTCAAGGATCGTGTGTCTATCAATGCTTCTGTATATGATATTCTTTCTAAAGACCTTATCATCCCACTACCTATCGATGCAGCCAATGGATATAACTGGAAATATGTAAATAGTGGGGAAATGTCCAATAAAGGACTAGAAGTAACCGTTTCTGTAACTCCTATACAGACCCAAAAATTCAACTGGAACCTAAGCTGGAACTTCTCTAAGAACAACAACAAATTGGAAAAACTGGCTCCTGGTATCAGAACTTATAGGGTGAATTGGGATAAATATGGACAGGTATCTCTCTATGCGATAGAAGGCCGTCCTTTTGGAGAACTCTATGGTAGAGACTTTGTATATGATGACAAAGGAAATAGAATAGTACAATCCAATGGTAAATATGCAACTTCTGAACTTAAAGCCTTAGGAAACATCATCCCTGACTATACTATGGGACTTACCAATAGCTTTGGTTTGGGTCGCTTGAACTTCTCTTTCGTATTTGACTTCCAAAAAGGAGGTAACTACTTCTCTGCCGCTCACATGACAGGGATGAGTACAGGGATGCTTCGTGAAACAGTTGCAGGAGGTATACGTGAATACGATCCTACAGGACCTAAGAGTCAAAAAGGGATAGTTCTACCTGGTGTTACAAGAAATGGAGCTGTCAATACTAAGAGAATTGACCCTCAAACCTATGGAGAAGGATTCTTCCAAGGAGCTGTGGATAGACAAAATATCTTCGATGCAACTTACATAAAGTTAAGAAGTGTGTCACTATCCTATGATGTACCCCTACCAAGTACTAAATATATCAAGAATGTGAATGTTTCTCTCTTTGGTAATAATCTTTGGACAACTGGATTGGATTGGGATGGTATGGATCCTGAAACAGCTGCCTCTAATCAAGGGATAGGAGAAATCTCTCTTCCTACTACACGCTCTTTCGGTATGAGTGTAGGATTAAAATTATAACTTTAAATAGAATATGATATGAAACGATTAGCAATCATAATTTTAGGTGGGCTTGCTCTCTTGGGTACTACCACCAGTTGTCAAAAGGATTTTGAAGAAATTAATACCAATCCTAATAGGCCACAACAGGCACTTCCTACAGCATTGTTCAATGGATCTACGAAACTCTTCCTCAAGAATACTCGTAACTATACCACCTCAGGAATGATGTTTCGCTCTTGGATGCAATATACAGCTCAGGATACCTATACTAAGGAAAGCCGTTTCCTATACCGTGACTATGCAGGGGATTACCTATGGCGCTTCCCTTATCAAGTAGCTGGGGGCTACAAGGACATCATTGATTTGAATACCGATCCTAAGACTAAGGAACTAATGGCCACTTATGGAAAAAGTGAAAATCAAATTGCAGCAGCACGTATCATGCTTGCCTATACATTTGCACTCTTGGTAGAAACTTTTGGAGATGTACCTTACTATTCCTATGGTTCTCCTAATCCAGAACGTTTCCAAGCCTTACAGTTGGAAAAATATATTTCTCCTGTGTATGCTACTCAAAAGGAAATTTATACAGATTTGTTGAAAGAACTTAAGGAAGCTGCTGCACAAATAGTCAGTGATTCCTATGTGTTCAAGGAAGGAGATTATATCTTTGAAACTCCTGATAAGATGAGACGTTTTGCCAACTCTTTGCGCCTACGCCTTGCAATTCGTTTGAAAGATGTATCAGATACAGAGCTTAGAAATCTTGCACAACAGAGCATTGATGAGCTAAAAAGTGGTGCTGCAGTAATGCAAAGTGAAGCGGATACCGTAGAGCTCCAATTTGATAGTGATGATACGAACCCTGCTCCTATCTACAATGAATACTTTGTAAGCAATCGTGTGGATTATTCTCCTTCTAATAGCTTTGTACAGTTGCTCAAAGGGCAAAGAGGAAATTTTGGAGTAGACCCTCGCTTGCAAAAATACTTCGCTCCTAAGGGGCTTACTAAGTATCAGGCTCGTGACGGACGCTATACAGAAAGTGACAATCTCAATGACTATATAGGAATGCCTTATGGTTTGGATGAAAGTATGGCCGATTTCCAGTTTAAATCAGGAGTAGCGGTTTCATTTTTCAGTAGTAGAATACTCCAACCTAACTATGCTGAAGTATTCATGGAATATTCTGAAGTATGTTTCTTGCTCTCTGAAGCTAATGGATGGGATCCTGGATGGTATGAAAAAGGGGTAAGAGCATCTATGAAAAAATGGGGAGTAGCTGATACTAAGATAACTGACTTCTTTAATAGAAATCCTGCAATTAATGCTAATGAGGAAAATGTATTGACCCAGAAGTATATCGCACTCTACATGAATCCAAATGAGGCTTGGGCTGAATATCGCCGTACAGGATATCCTCATACCCTTATTAAAGTAAATGAGGAAACTGATTTAAATATTCCTACTGAGGCAGGACAAACTAAATATAGATTTGAGTCCTTAGTAGCCGATCTTACAGATATTCCTGAACGTTTGTTTTATCCTGTAGCATACAAAGTAATTAATGAGGCTAATTACCAGAATGCATTGAAATCAATGCAGATGACTACAGATATTCTTACCAAGAGACTTATCTTTGATAGAGGTCAACGTCGCCCTTAGTTTGTTTCTT
>CAJZFM010000320.1 GCA_915070235.1 uncultured Capnocytophaga sp.
TCTAATTATTAAGTCTAATTATTTAAGCGATTTGAACAATTCTACACTTTTCACACAAGGGATAGGTAGTTATAAAATCCTTGATTTGTTCTTTGGCTTCTGCAAAATTTCCTTTTATATAGAAATACAAAGCTGTATCTTTGCTGCCTTCATGATATGAAGTTAGTACCAAAACATCTTTTAAAATTTCACAGACAGTGTCAAAAACTACATTTATATCAGAAGTTTCATATACTTCTTTAGGTAAGTCAGTACCATTTACATAAAGTCCTAAACCTTCTAAAGAGCCTATCTCTTGGGAGAAATTCTCATTATATAGCTTAGAGCCTTTTGGGATACCAATATCTTTCAACTTTTGTAGTAATTTCTCCACTGCATTGGCAGTATCATTGAGAGAGATTTCTATATCGCAGTATTCTATTTCTCCCTCTTTGGACATGAGAGTACCACCACCTGAGGTTTCTCCTAGATCTTCTTTGGAGAGAAACTCATCTATAATGTCCTCTAGATCATGTCTGTCAAAAGGTTGTAACTTTGCATTTAGTTGTAAAGTGTAGAACATAATTTGTTATATTTAGATTATCCCAAAATACCTAACAAATCGTTCTCTCTCATGATGAGGTAAGTCTTACCTTCCAATTTTAGTTCTGTACCTGCATATTTTCCATAAAGAACAGTATCTCCTACCTTTACAGTGATAGGATTTTCTTTGGTTCCTGCCCCTACAGCTACGATTTTTCCTTTTTGAGGTTTTTCTTGAGCAGTATCAGGAATGATAATACCAGAAGCGGTAGTAGTTTCAGCTGGTGCTGGTTCTACAAGCACTCTATCAGCTAACGGTTTTAATTTTACACTCATATTCATTTATTTTTGTAAATCTATTTCTCTCTAAGCATAAAGTGTGCCAATTGGCGAAATATGCCAAATTGTCAGTATTTGCTTACTTGTTCCAATGTTTATAAGGGTGTTGGCTTAGAGCACTGTTATAGTAGCGGGCATCTGAGGTAACTTCCTCTGCTAACCAAGCGGGTTTTTCAAAGGTCTGCGCCACATCGGTAAGTTCTATTTCAGCGACGATAAGTCCTTCATTTTCACCGTGAAAGACATCTACTTCGTAGAGCGACTCACCCACCCATACCTCATAGCGGGTTTTCTCAATAGGGGAGGGTTCACATAGGGGCAATAGCGCATGCACATCGGTAGGGGTGATTTCTTTCTCCCATTCGAATCGGCTGACACCATTCTCCTCACTCTTTCCTTTGACAGTGAGGTAGCCTTTTTCTCCTTTAAGACGTACACGTACTGTTCTTAAGGGGTCAGTATTTAGAAAAGCCTGCACAATAGGGGTACTTCTATGTGCTTGTGCTATGAAATCGGTATTTTTGACTAAGAATTTGCGTTCAATTTCTTTAAATGCCATGGTTTTTTAATTTTTTGTAAAGATATAACTGACAAATAGACACTCAGAAGTCAGAAGTCAGAAGTCAGAAGTCAGAGGTCAGAAGTCAGACACTGATAACTGACTGCTGACTACTGACTACTGATAATGCTTCCTCGTTCGGGGTCATTGGTAATGGTCAGGGACATAGGAATACGTTCTTTGAGTTCTTCTACGTGGGAGATGATCCCCACGATGCGATTATCTTTGAGCAAGTTAGCCATGGTTTCAAATACAATATTTACAGATTCTGTATCTTGGGTACCGAAACCTTCGTCAATAAAGAAGAAATTCTTATCGGCACTTGCCTCACTTTGTACACTTTCGGCCAAAGCTAAGGCCAAACTCAAAGATACTTGAAAGGCCTGCCCACCTGAGAGCGTTTTTACACTCCTGCTCTTTCCCTCATTGAGGTAGTCTATGATCTCAAATTCATTGTTTTCTCCAATTTGCAGGCTCAATTGTCCTCGTGTCATTCTATGAAAGCGCTCATTAGCATGTTGGCAGAGCTGTTGGAGGTAAATGGAGGAGATGTACTGTACAAATCCCTGTCCTCGGAAGATATTTTCCAAGAGTTTGATATGTTCTTGGCGAGTTCTAAGGGCAGCTACCGACTTGAGCAGTTCCTTCTTGGTAACCAAAGCCTCGGTAATACGTTCCAGTTCGCTGGCGATTCTTATACACTGCTCATGAAGCGCCTTTACTTCCTGATCCTTGAGAGTATATTGCCTTTCAATCTCGGCAAAGGCCTTAGGGTCAAAAGATACATGGGCAAATTTGGCTTCTAAGTCCTGAATTTGTCTTTGGAGTACCTCGTAGCGAATCTTGAAATCCTGTATCTTTTTCCTGTTTTCCTCTATAGCTATGGGGGTACTGAGCGTTTGGGTTACTTCCTCAAGAGATATATGTTCCTCTGTCAAGGTGCTTTGTAAGGTATTTTCCACACTTGATAGTTCCTTTTCCCATTTTTCAAGTAGCTCACTGGTGCCCTTTAGTTGAGTTTCATATTGTGATAGCAGTGGTAGTAGGCGGTTTCGTTCCTCGGTAAGGGAGGTGTAGGTTTGTTCTGTTTGCTTATTGGAGTTGGCTATTTGCTTATATTCACTTTCAATGATGGTGTATGTTTTATGCTCATAATTGGCAAAGGTACAGCTCTTGAGGCTTTCCTTTCGGCTGGCTATATGTCCCTCAAGGGGGGCTATTTCTTT
>CAJZFM010000321.1 GCA_915070235.1 uncultured Capnocytophaga sp.
ATGATAAATTCTTCTCTTATGGTGGGTCTTAATCAGGCCGATTTGCAAGCTGTTGTAAATAGTTACAACCTTGAACAATACTATTATCCTACCTTGTTCCCTCTTAGGGAGACCTCTACGCTCTCTTGGCGTATGTTGGAGGCACAATCGGGCTTGAAGGTGGCTGCTGATATAGTGGCACGAGGGGCATCGGTGTCTGCGAAGGTGCGTAAGAACTTGGCCAAGCTACAAGGGGATATTCCTAAGCTCTCTATAGCACGCGAGAAAAACGAAGATGAGCTTACCGAATATGACCTGATGGTAGCCATGTCGGCTCAAAACCCCGATATGCTCTCCTTGGTGCAGTTCTGGGCAGATGACACCAAATACTGCTGGCATGGAATTGCTGCCCGAGCCGAATGGATTGCCTTACGACAAATCTCCTTAGGGAAATTTTCCTTGGATCAAGAAAACAACTTTTCTGTAGTTAGCCAATATGAGATGGACTACCAAATCCCAAAGGAGCAGAAAATAGGGGTAGATACTTCTTACAACAGTACAGCAGGTAAGCCACTGACAAAAGACCTTCCCAGAGCGATACGCTTGGGACAACAAAAGCATGGAGTGAGCTATAAGTACGCCTTTATGAATGTGGATACCTTCCTCAAGCTGGCCTCGCAAGAGGAAGTAGGTAAGCGCTGTCTGCCCTATGCCATAGGTGCGTCCCCTGCCGATGCGCCTGACCTTAGTACGGTTAATGCTTATTTGGCAAAGCATGCCGAGACCTATCGTGGGTTACAGATTATCGTAATAGACCAAGAAATCACTTTGCAAACGGCCTCTGGAGAACACAAGACCCAGAACCCTTTTGAAGATGATGTAATTCTCTTCTCCGAGAGTAAGGTCTTGGGCAACACCTATTGGAAAACTCCGATAGATGTGAAGATGCCGTCCTCCAATGCACTCAAAGCACTACATGGGCATACCCTCATCAAGAAGTATTCCCAAGAGTCGCCTGTGAAAGAAATCACCGAAGGAGTTGCCAACCTCTTTCCTGCATGGAACTTGGCCTCCCGCTCTCTACTTATGCAGGTGAATAATACAAATTGGAATAAAAACTAAATAATGAATAGTGACTAATGACAAGTGACTAACAACTAACAACAAATGACCAATCTTGAATACTTGACTCTGAGCCTATCTCCTATGGGGATAGAGCCACAGACCATAGAGTTGCTCCTGAAGAAGGGGCAACTCTCCCCCGCGGGGGACTTGGAGATAGCACGCTGTGACAGGGCGATCTATCGTTATTTTTCGCTTATACTCGCCTCCACCTCTCACAAGCGCACCGAAGGTGCTTTCTCACAGAGCTGGGACTTGCAGGCTATAGAGGCTTACTACACAGCCCTATGCTACGAGCTGGGAGAGAAAAATGTGCTCTTTCCCTCCCACGCTCCCAAACTAAGAAGCAGAGCAGAAATATGGTAACATGAAGTATCCCCATTATCTTTTTGTGATGACCACAACAGCCTCGCAGCGGCGTGCTGATGGTACTTGGACGGAGACGACCATGGTGCCTGTGCTTCTTTGTCGCTGTAGAGAGGAGGTCAATAGCAAGGGGCAGGAAGTACCCTTGGCCAATAGCCTCTACCACCATGTCCAAAAGGGCAATGCCTCATTTCACCGATTTGCCTCAGTTATCTATTTTCCCCAAGGAGTAACGCCTCTGCCAGTGGGTGCTCAAATTCTCGTGAGCGATGACCCCAAAGGCAAAGAGGTACGACTTATAGGCAGTGTCCAAAAGTGCGACATAGGACAATTCCATTCCCGATTGTGGGTGTGATAAACAAAGACTTAATACACAACTGAATATGCTAACCTTTGATGTAGAAACCCATTTGTATCAGCTACTTACCCAATATGATATCAAAAACCGCTTGGGACTAAGTGGAGATATCTACTTAGGCAACGACCGCCCTCAGGATTCCTATAAGGAAGATATTATACTGCAATGCCTTGAGTGTCAGTTTCCCAAGGATAGAGAGCCGACCGTACAGGAGCGAGCCACTACGGGGGTAGCACAAATCCTTATCTATGTGCCCGATATATATGTGTATAAGGGTGTGCAGGGCACCCAATACATCTCGGCTCGGTATCGCCTGCGATTCATTGCCTCGGAGGTCATCACAGCCATTCGTGCCTCTTGGCAAGGAGCCAAGCCTCACCTGATGATCCTCAAGCAAACCCTTACCCCACTACCCGAAATACACCAGCATGTGGCGACAATTGTAGTGGGAATTTAAAAAAGGTAAAAGATAAAAAGTAAAAGATGAATACTTTCAAAGAAAAATATCTCCCGTACGCCATAGAGAGTGAGCGAAAGACGGGAATTTCAGCGATTTTTATACTCGCTCAAGCAGCTTTGGAAACAGGTTGGGGGAAGTATGCCCCTGGCAATATGTTCTTTGGTATAAAAGCCTCTGCTACCACACCTGCTGAGAAGCGGCAACTCTTAAGAACCCAAGAGGTACTACCAGCAGTGCCTGAGATAGGAGACTTTCCTGAAATTATAAGTGTGAGAAAAGCTGCCAACGGCCAGTACTACTGCCAGGTACGCGATTGGTTCCGCAAGTATAACAGCCCAGAAGAGTCCTTTAC
>CAJZFM010000322.1 GCA_915070235.1 uncultured Capnocytophaga sp.
AAAGATACGATTATTTATACATATTAAAAAATTTTTCTTGAAAAGATTTTTCCTATTTTGGGGGGCTATCTCAAAAGAAAATAGTACCTTTGTCATAAAATACTATACACATGAAATTTTTTATTGATACGGCCAATTTGGCACAGATAGAAGAGGCCGAAAACTTAGGGGTATTAGACGGAGTAACCACTAACCCCTCTCTCATGGCCAAAGAAGGTATACGTGGAGAGGCCAACATTCTTGAGCACTATAAGAAGATTTGTGAAATGGTTCAGGGCGATGTCTCTGCGGAGGTAATTGCCACTGATTATGAAGGAATTGTCAAAGAAGGAGAAGCCTTGGCGGCACTCCACCCTCAGATTGTTGTCAAGGTGCCTATGATCAAGGACGGGATACGTGCCATTCGCTACTTCTCTCAAAAGGGAATCAGAACCAACTGTACCTTGGTCTTTTCAGCAGGACAAGCGCTCTTGGCTGCCAAAGCAGGCGCTACTTATGTATCCCCTTTTATCGGCCGCTTGGACGATGTCTCTACCGATGGGCTTGGTCTGATTGCCGATATTCGCCTGATTTATGACAACTATGGTTACGAAACTCAGGTACTTGCCGCTTCAGTAAGGCATACCATGCACATCATAGAGTGCGCCAAGATAGGAGCCGATGTCATTACTGCTCCCCTTTCAGCCATCTTAGGCCTTTTGAAACACCCCCTTACCGATATAGGTTTAGCCAAGTTCTTAGCCGACGCTAAGGGATAAATAATTCCTTACAAAAAACTTAACTCTCACAGAATTCATGGATAACCTTCAAATCCATGTAATCTGTGGGAGTTTTTCTATTTCTTCAATCGGAAACGAATATAAGTAATTGATTTGCCCTGAGCAAGATACTGCTTTTCATAAGTGGTCTGTATAGTCAGTACTTCCTTAGGAGCGCCCTCGTTACGATAGATATGGTGATTGGCATAGAGAATCTCATGTCCCATACCATGCAAGAGTCCCAAGGTATATCCGTGCAAGTACTCACTATCGGTCTTCAGGTGTATAAGCCCTTCAGGGGAAAGGATATGCTTATACTTGGCCAAGAAATACTGATTGGTAAGCCTATGCTTGGTACGCTTATACTTGATCTGAGGATCAGGAAAAGTAATCCATATCTCGGATACCTCTCCTTGAGCGAAAAGGTGGTCTATCAGCTCTATCTGGGTTCTAAGAAAGGCCGCATTGGGAATTTGCTCCTCCAAGGCTGTTTTCGCCCCTCTCCAGAAGCGTGCGCCCTTGATATCCACGCCTATAAAGTTCTTATCGGGATACTCTTTGGCCAAATTTACCGTATATTCTCCCCTTCCACAACCCAATTCCAAGACGATGGGGTGGTTATTTTTGAAGAAATCCTTTGCCCACACTCCTTTGAGTGGGAAATTACCCGCGATTACCTCCTCTCGGTTGGGCTGAATCACATTGGCAAAGGTTTCATTTTCTTTGAATCGTTTAAGTTTGTTTTTACTTCCCATATTTGTAAGTGAAAAGTGAAAAGCGAATAATGATTAGTCACTTGTCACTCGTCATTAGTCACTAATTACAGTTCTTCCGCTTGTTCTATCAGCAAAGCAATATCGCTAACGGGGACGATTTCCTTTTGTTGGTTTTTCACCCCATCGGTGAGCATGGTATTACAGAATGGACAAGCCGTTACGATAATCTCAGGGCGTACGTCCAAGGCCTGAGCAGCACGAGCATTGTTAATCTCGCCTGTTCCTTTTTCGGCTTCCTTGAACATCTGAGCACCTCCTGCCCCACAACAGAAAGAGCGGGCTTTGCTTTTCTTCATCTCCACAATCTCGGCTTCCAATTTCTCCAAGATAGCCCTCGGTGCTTCATACTCTCCATTGCCACGTCCTAAGTAACAAGGGTCGTGAAAGGTAATGCGCTTGCCCTTGAACATTCCCCCCTCTACCTTCAGTCGCCCCTCGTCCAAGAGCTGCTGGAGGAGCTGGGTATGGTGCAAGACCTCATACTTACCGCCTAAGGCAGGATATTCGTTGCGCAAGGTATTGAAACCGTGCGGACAAGCCGTTACAATCTTGGTAATACCATAGTTATTAAGGGTCTCTATATTGGTCAGCGCTTGCATCTGGAAGAGGAACTCATTGCCAGCACGCTTAGCGGGGTCACCTGTACAACCTTCTTCGGCACCCAGTACCGCAAAAGAAACCCCCGCCTTGTGGAGTATCTTGGCCATAGCCTTGGTCACACGGCGTGCCCGCTCATCAAAGCTGCCTGCACAGCCTATCCAGAAAAGGACATCGGGCTTAATCCCTTGTGCGCTAAGCTCCGCCATAGTGGGAACATGAAAGTTCATAGACATATATTTTTCAAGCGGCAAAAGTACGAATAATTTGTCAATTTGCCAATTTGTCAATTTGCTAATTAGCTCATTGACTCATTTGCTCATTGACTCATTAACTCCTTACCCTGTGTAAGTATGTACACTCAACTGGGCTGTAGGGAGGTAATTGACCCCAAACCAACAGATTAGGAGCAATACAAAGGCTATCCCTACAATGATAAAACTCTGTAAGGGCTTTTTCTCTTTATGATTATACTTGT
>CAJZFM010000323.1 GCA_915070235.1 uncultured Capnocytophaga sp.
TAGGCTCCATTTTGTCAAAGTCCTTAATATAGACCTCAAAAAGCCCTGCTTGTTGTGCTGACCACTTATTTATCTTCTGTAACTGACGTATATCTACAAGTATATAAGTTGAGTCAAATTGCTGAAAACCAGAACTATATATTCCCACTATGGTGAAATTGCGTTGGTTAGGGATTCCCTCATTGTCCTCTCTTAGGAAAAGGGTATTGCATGTATCTCCTACCGAAAGCTCCAAGCGATTGGCTAAGTATTCGGATATAAGTACTTCATTACTAATAGAGTCTGAAGCAAAATCAGGGAGTTTTCCTGCCTTGAGGTAGCGTCGCATATATTGTGGATCAAAGTCCTTCCCTACCCCCTTGGCAATGATACCCTCAAAAGTCTTCTCGGTACGTATAATGCCTCCTTTGGTAATAACAGCTTGTATATGAACTACTTTTTGTCCGTCCTGATTGAAGAATTGAGGATCTGTATAGAAGTCTTCTTCCATAGAAATAGGTGCTACCGATACCTCCGAGCGGTTGGTGTCGTAGTTAAATATCTGAATATGACCATTCAGCGAGGCTATTTTCTGCCGAATACGCTCCTGCAAACCACGTCCTGTGGCTATGGCTATGAGAATCATCACCACCCCAAGAGCTATAGCACTGATAGCGATTTTGATAATTGGAGAAGAAATACTACTTTTGCCCCCCGAATTATGCACCATACGACGGGCTATAAAAAACTCTATATTCAAAATATAAAAAACGCAAATTTAGAATGAGCAAAATTACACTTTTTTTATTATTTATGGGCATCTTTGGCCAACTTTCTGCACAAAATATTTCCTATAAGAAATACGAATATGTAGGAACAGGCGCCAGCCAGCATTACCAATACCTCCCCATGCTTGCAGGCAAGCATATTGGAGTGGTTACCAACCATACTGCAATTATCCAAAAGATTGTCCATCAGAAGGATAGTACCATCACCGTACAGAATGAACATTTGGTGGATTTCTTACTTTCCAAAAAAGTAAAAATAGACAAGGTCTTCGCTCCCGAACATGGCTTCCGCGGTACTGCTGATGCAGGCGAGGTGATCAAGGACGGAGTAGATACCAAAACCAAACTGCCTATCGTCTCCCTATATGGCAAAAACAAGAAGCCTACCGCCGAACAGCTCAAGGGAATTGAGGTAATGCTCTTTGACCTGCAGGACGTGGGAGTACGTTTCTATACCTATATCTCAACCCTACACTATGTCATGGAGGCTTGTGCTGAGAATTACATTCCTTTGGTGATACTGGACCGTCCCAATCCGAACGGACATTTTATGGATGGCCCTGTACTGGAGCCTGCCTACAAGAGTTTTATAGGCATGCACCCTGTCCCTGTGGTCTATGGCATGACCATCGCCGAATATGCCCAGATGATTAACGGAGAAAAATGGCTCAAAGGTGGCCTACAGTGCAACCTGAAGATTATTCCACTTAAGAGTTACGACCGCAAGGCTATCTATCCGCTCCCAGTACCGCCTTCGCCCAACTTGCCCAACGCAACAGCTGTAAATCTCTATCCCAGCCTATGTTTCTTTGAGGGTACTCAAGTGAGCATGGGGCGCGGTACCAAGTGGCAATTCCAGATTTATGGCTCTCCTTACTTGGAAAAAACAGCCTTTACCTTTGTTCCTAAGCCCAATGCTGGGGACAAAAACCCAAAATTCAATGGGCGTACCTGCTATGGGGAAGACCTCACCCAGACCCCTCCCCTCTCCGAGCTAAACCTATCTTGGCTTATCAAGGCTTACGAGCAAACCTCAGGGATCAAAACGCCTTTCTTTACCTCTTCTTTTGACAAATTAGCGGGTAACAAAAACCTCAAAGAGCAACTCCTACAGCACAAGAGCGAAAAAGAAATCAAAGAAAGCTGGCAGAAATCACTCAAGGACTTTGCCAAAATAAGACGAAAATACCTGCTCTACCCTTCTGAGTTCTAAATCATTTATTTTTTGCTACCCATGATACAGAAAATAACCAAAATCATCTTTATTATATTTATTTGCTTTGATCTTTTTCTATTGACCAAGGCGATAGTTGTTTATAACAATATTGAGTCTTCTGAAAAGAAGACAGCTTGGGTAGCATATTGTCTTTATTATAAAGATACTGGACGAAGAGGTGGATTTGTAACTAAGAAATTAAGAGTTATACTAACTGATAATGAAAAGGTGACTTCTTTAAAGCAAATGCCATCAATTGATTCTATTGATAGAGATACCATCCCTCCAGAGAATGATGTAGTATTTTCCCCTAGTCTTTTTTCTATTAGAAACTTACCTTATATAGATTTCAAAGATAAAGTTTCTTATTACATAATAGATGATTTTTTATTTGATAAGCCCCAAATAGTAGGTTTCTCTACAGAAGCGTCTCCAAAAGATAAAACACAATTATTTTTAGATATTTATATTTGCTATATAGGTACCTACCTTACTATATCTCCCCTTGCTATATTCGGACTATGGGCACTTATAGCTGAAAAAATATTTAAAACAGACAAGGTTTGGAGCTATTTTTTTATAATATTTGTGTATA
>CAJZFM010000324.1 GCA_915070235.1 uncultured Capnocytophaga sp.
TGGACTCTTTTTTGATGAACAATATATAACAGATCAGAATTCACATATTTATACCTTGTTTGATATAGTGGATCGACGATATGTATTTAATGGAGATATTCGCTTGTATAAGGGTTATGAAGTGATACAAGAGGTTTTCCTTATTCTACAAGAAGATTTTGTAAAGAATAAGGAAAAATATTCTCCCTTATTCAGAACTTCTATTCACGATAAGGCCTATGACTTATATGTAGAAGCTCTTCTGCCACAAGTAGCCCACCTTGCTCTTTCCTTTAATTTTGCTTATTATACGAAGACTTTCTTATTGTATCACTTATCAAAGGAGAGGTATAAAGAAGAAGGTGTGCATACTACTTATCGGGCAGGTAAAGAAATAGTTTTGGATAATATTGATATGCAAGGGAGTTATGGGGATATAGAAATGAGTGCAGAGTATATTTTTCCGGAAAGTATGCATTTTGGGAGCTTTGAATTTGTAGGTTCTATCTATGGTGATGATTTCTTTGCAGAGAGTAATGATGTAAGCCTACTTTATCAGAAAGATACTCATAAGGTTTTGATAGTAAATAGTTGTTCATAAATAATAATTCATTAGTTTTCAATGGGATACAGCTATGTTGCATAAGCTTTTATATTTCTTTTTGCTAAGCTCTTCTATAGTAATAGCACAAGAGACTAAGCCTCTGGACAAGGAACTACTTTTGGAAATGATCAATGCTCAAAGGACTCAGGGATGCCAATGTGGGGATAAGTATTATCCAGAGGTTTCAGCCTTAGTATGGAGTGATAAGCTTGCTTCTGTAGCACAAGCGCATAGTAACGAAATGGCTCAGCGTAAGCAACTGACCCACTATAGTAAGAATGGTTCTGACCCTGGCAAGCGACTCTCTAAAGCAGGCTACCATTGGCGAGCCTATGCAGAAAATGTTGCGATGGGTTATTCTGATGAAAAAACTGTTGTCCAAGGCTGGATAAGTAGTCCAGGGCATTGTGCCAATATAATGAATCCTAACGTGAAAGAAATGGGAGTAGCACGCAAAGGGAAATATTGGACTCAAGTCTTTGGAAGTGAAAATTATAAATAAAATACCTATAATATGAAAAGTTTTTTTAAAATTTCCTTAGTAGCATTAGCCATTGGTCTTTTGGCCATAGGATGTAGTAAAAAAGGAGATGATGAAGTAACCCCTAATCCTAAAAATCCTTCTAATCCTTCTAATCCTACCAATCCTTCTAACCCCACTAATCCTCCTGTAGCTTCCCCATTGAAGTTTACCCCTGAAAATCCCTCTGTAGAAGTGGAGAAAACAACTACAGTTAGCATAGTAGGGACTTGGAACACTACCGACAAGGTAAAAATAGACAATGAGGAAGTTGCTGCTCTACAGGGTGCAGTTCAGGACAACAAACTCACCCTCTTAGGTAAAAAAGTGGGAACGACCAAAGTACATATCCTCTCTGCTGACAACAAAGAAAGAGGAAGCTTTGAGCTTACTGTAAGCCCTAAACTTTTGCTCTCTTTCACCCCTGAAAAAGCCGTTGTAAAAGAAGGAGAAACCACTACAATTACTTTCAGTGGCGTATGGAATACTACCGATAGAGTACAAATTGTCAATGGGGAAATAGCTCAACTACAAGGCAATGTAACTGATAACAAAATTACCCTTTTAGCCAAAAAAGCAGGGACTACCAAGGTAGAGATTTTCACTCAGGACAACCGCAGTCGAGGCAGTTTTGAAGTATCTGTGTATATCTTGGCCAGCACCCTCAAGCTACCTCATAAGAATCCCCTACCTCACTATAGGACAGATATTACCGATCGAGAAGAATACAAGCACCTGATAGAAGAAAGACTTCTGGCTTATGAAAAGCTAATGCTCAAATTAGAGAATTTAGAAAAATACCCTCTTAATATATATCGCTATAGAGATCAAGACGCTTTATACCAAGAAGGAATAAGAATCTCACGAGCTGCAAAACAATTTTATAAAGAAAATAAAGATACTGCCAGTGACAGGGATCTGAAGAATACTTATGAGAATCTACACCAATATGGAGTTTGCTATGCAGAAGTAGAGATTATGGTTCGTATAGCTGAGCAATATCGCAAGAAATATCCTACTCATACGGAGATAGAGAATCTTATTAAGGAAAATTTCAATGGAGAATATGGCAACATAGATGGCCCTAATCTTACCAATTATCTCAATGATAATATGGTTACTACCTATAACAAAATTATTGATATTGTAAACACCTTACAATAAATTAAAAAGAAGAGTGAAAAGTGAGAACTCATTTTTCACTCTTCTCTTTTTACTTTTCATTCTTCACTAACCTATACCCTACTCCCTTAATTGTTTTTATTTTATTCTGGCCTATTTTCTCTCGGATTTTCCGGATATGTACATCTATGGTACGATTTTTAGCCTGATGGGCATCTCCCCAAATATGCAAGGCAAGTTCCTCCCGAGTGAAGAGCTTTTCAGGGACTGAGAGTAAGAGAGAGAGCAATTCAAATTCTTTCTTAGGAAGAACATATCTTTCTCCCCCCTTAAGAAGTGTACGTGTATAAGA
>CAJZFM010000325.1 GCA_915070235.1 uncultured Capnocytophaga sp.
AAAAATAAAAGAGAGCTTGCGCTCTCTTTTACCAATTCTAACCACAAAATCTAATATATGAAAAACAATTTATTTCCCCTTTGTTTTCGGGTGCAAAGGTACAACAATTTTTACTCATAACAATAGATTTCTATTATTTTTATCTATACAAGTATAGGGTTTGATTATTAGTTGTTTATACTCATAAAGAGCTTATTTACAAGTATTTACTTGTCACTTGTCATTAGTCACTTGTCACTATCCGCTGTCTTACCACTTCATACAAGAATGCCCCACAAGCGACAGAGACGTTCAGAGAAGAGGTCTCTCCCTGCAAGGGGAGCTTAGCGCGCTGGTCTAAGACCTTGAGCACACCTTTGCTGATACCTGTATCCTCGGCACCCATGACAATGGCCAAAGGTTCGGTAAGGGATAGCTCGTAGAGCAAGGTGGGGGCTTTCTCGGTAGCACCGATGACCTTGATACCACTGCCTTGTAGGTAGTAGATGGTATCAATCAGGTTATCCACCTTACACAGTGGTATATTGAAGATTGCCCCTGCGGAGGTCTTGACCATGTCCTCTCCTACTGCTGCACTGCCTTGCTTGGGGAGAATAATCCCACTGACACCGGTGCATTCGGCGGTACGAATGATTGCTCCCACATTGCGCACATCGCTCAGGTGGTCAAGAATCAAAAACAGCGGTGTCTTGCCGCTTTCTATAGTGGAAAATACCAGCTCCTCCAAGGGAACAAACTCCACTGGGGAGAGCAGTGCCACCACGCCCTGATGATTCCCACGAGTCAGCCGATTGAGCTTCTCCGCAGGTACAAAGGAGTGGGAGAGCTGATGACGCTCTATGAGCCTAGTCAGGGTAGCGAAAAGGGTGCCCGAAAGCCCCTTTTGTACAAAAATCTTATCTATAGTGCGGCCTGCCTCTATGGCTTCTATCACAGGGTGTAGGCCGAATATCTGGGTGGTCTTCATAGGCTTATTTTTCACGCATATTTACGATGCTATCTACTATATATACGGTATTGCCTCGCCAAGGTACCGCATTATGGTATTCCTTGTAATGGAGGTCAAAGTACTTCCCGCTATTGACTTCCAATTGCTGGAATACACGCTTGTCCTGTATGGAAAACTCAAATTCGTTGCTCTGCATGCCATTACCTGTACGGGTTTTAGCGAAGCCCTCCTGAATGAGCTTGCCCTCATAGGTCTTGAACACATCGCCCTTATAGACGGCATAGTTCAGATAACCCGACTTGACTCCTTCGCCAAAGACAAAGAAGTAGCGCATATACACCCAGCCACTAATGGATAGAATGAGCAGCAAGGGCAAAAGGATAAGGAGAGTTTTTTTCATCGGTTAAGGTTTTTTAGGTTAATCACTTCTTGTTGGGTCAAGGGGCGCCAGTGGCCACGAGGGAGGTCTTTCTTGGTAAGTCCCGCAAAGGCTACCCTATCGAGCTTTTCTACTGCATAGCCTAAGGACTCAAAGATACGGCGCACGATACGGTTGCGGCCGCTGTGTATCTTTACCCCCAATTCGTTATGTGGGGCACCTTCCACAAAACTGATATCATCTACTTGGATAAAACCGTCCTCAAGGGTTAGTCCCTCTTGGATCTTGTGAAAGTCAGCCAAGGCGAGCTTCTTGTCCAAGACCACATGGTAGATCTTGCGCACTCCATGCGAAGGGTGGGTAAGCTTCTTCATCAGGTCGCCATCGTTGGTCAGTAGCAGGAGGCCTGTGGTAAGTCTGTCGAGCCTACCCACAGGCTTTATATTGCCTTGGGCAGCTCCAGAGACCAAGTCCATCACTGTCTTGCGTCCCTTCTCGTCCTGAGTGGTGGTGATGAAGCCCTTGGGCTTATTGAGCAAGATATATTCTTTCTTCTCGGCCGAGATGTTTTTGCCGTCAAACTTGACCACATCGGTAGGTTGTACGCGATAGCCCAGTTCGGTCATCGGCTTGCCATTGACCTCTACATTGCCTGCAATGATGTATTGGTCTGCTTGTCGGCGCGCACATATTCCTGCATTGGCAATGTATTTGTTTAGCCTAATGCCTTTCTGCTCGTCCTGAGAAGGCTTCTTAGGCGCGGTCTTTCTATAGAAAGTATGAGGAGTATCCTCTTCATGGCTTTTCCCCTTAGGGGTAAAAGGTTTTTCCTTGAATGGGGTTGTTTTTTTCCTATTATCAAAGGTTTTTTCCTTGTTCTCCTGTCGGTTTTCTTTTTTATAGGGGCGTTTCTCCCCTGTCTGTGGGCGTTTTCCTCCTCTTTGAGGGCGTGCCCCTTTAGCAGATTTAGGTGCTGCTGGACGGCGATCTGTCATTAGCTGAAATTTTGCGCAAAGGTAAGAAATATTCGGCACTTACCAAATATTTACCTCCATTTCCATAAGGATATCAAAGCGTTTTTTTACTTGCTGCTGTACATAGCGGGCAAGGGCTAATATGGCCGCTCCTGTGGCTCCTCCATAATTGACCATGACTAAGGGCTGCCCTTGATGAACTCCTACAGCATCTATACGATAGCCCTTCAGATCACAACGCTCTATCAG
>CAJZFM010000326.1 GCA_915070235.1 uncultured Capnocytophaga sp.
GGATATGTTTGTCATCTATCAGCTCATAGCCTCCTTTGAGTGGGTTATGTAAGTTGCCATCATACCCACAACTTCGCACTATACGCATGGAACTAAAAGTACCATTATCATGGAAGAATACTGCATTTTTATCTTCATAAAGATTGAAATAGTCTGTAAGAAAATAATAGTCAGATTCTGCTATCTCCTCCCCCAAGATCACATTGATTCCTCTGGGTTTTTCAATGGGAGGTTTTATCTGTGCTACTATAACACTTGACCATAGGAGGATTAATAGATAGAGATTTTTTAGCATGATTCAAGCCTTTTTACTTCTTTTTGTATTTCTTCAATCACTTCTTTGTTAGCAATCTCGCCATCTAAACTAAAAACGACAAATACTTTACCTCCAAACTGCTCTTGAAAGTCATTAAAACTGGCTTTCATTCGTTCTGTAAGAGAATAAGAACCAAAATTAGCTTTGGCAGTAATAGGTTTTATCTGTATCCCTATAGCTTTTTCTCCTACTTTAGCAATATAGTCAATATCTCCTGCGTGGTCTAGCTCAGGAGTACTCTCTTCAAAAATGAGATTTGGAAATTGTTTTGCCAATCCGTCATTTACTACAGATTTTTCTCGCAGATAGCCATCATAAGTGCGGTTAATTGTAAGATTATAAATATAAGCTACACAATCTTCCTCGGTTAGATTTTCAAAAGCCTCTATCCATTCAGGGATTACTACTTCTGTAATTTTTGCATACAATCTTTCACCAAGTTCTGTCAGACTTTCTTTAGTAACTCTAAAAGAATTCTTTCCTTCGGTAACTGCATTTTCAAAATACCACGTCTCCCACTGCTCAAAAGTCTGAGGTTGGCACTCTCTGATAAGTGCCATTACCGCTCCTACCTTATTAGGGCGTGATAATTGGTATGTCTGACAAGCATAGTTCAATACTTTTTCCTTTTTGCCAAACTCCAACGAATATTTTTTTGTATTTTCTTTCGTCATAACTTACAAATTTAGAAATTTTTGCTTGTTCTTATACTCCATACTATCCTCTACAAAGGCTAATTTTTGTTTCAAAAGGTGGGCATTGATAAAGGTTTTATTTTCTAAATACAAATATACTAATAAGTGATTGTTAGCATCGTATTTCTGTTGGTCATATTTTAGAAATACCTTTTTTCCTTTACACTTAGTTTGCAAAAAAGCAATGGCTTCTTCTTTGCGCTCTTCCTTTTCCTTGATACCTATAAGGCGAACAGACAAACCATTGCTAAGCTGTAGTAATTCAGGTGAAACAACCTTAGTAACTGTAAAGAGTTCTTGCCGCTCAGTGGGACTATTGACATCTATTTTTGATCCAAATTGCAATTGCTTTACATCTATTTTTTTATCTATCTTATGAGTATCAACAAACTGATAAGGCAGTTGTTGTATTTCCTCTTTAAAGTTGATCGTTCCCTCTTGCTTGATAAGTTTTATAATGGGATCACTGTACAAATCTCCTTTTATACGTTCTTGGATAAGCGGTATAAAATCAGGATTGATTTCATAGCCTATGGAGTTTCTGCCTAATGTATTGGCAACTGCGGCGGTAGTACCACTACCCATAAAGGGATCTAACACGGTCTCCTCAGGGAAAGAAAACATCTTGATAAGGCGCTTGGGTAATTCCTCGGGAAACATTGCCAAATGTTTATTCTGCTTAGCACCATTGAAGTACCAATGTCCGTTGAAGTAAGTGTTCCATTCCTCATTGGTCATTGCCGATTGCGCTTTCTGTTCGGAGGTTGGCTTGGGGGCATTGCCTTGCTTTTTGAAGAGCAGGATATACTCAAAGTCAAGCTTTACAATCCCATTGCGAGGGTGAGGAAAGCTCCCCATTACTGCTCCTCCACCTGTAGTATTCATAGTCGTGGCTTTCTGCCAGATAATCTGCCCCATAAAGTCAAATCCTACCGCCTCGCAAAAACGGATAATTTCTGAATGTATAGGAATTACCTTATAGCGTCCATAATATACAGAGCGAGCAAACTGGTCTCCTATGTTGATACAAAGCCTACAACCATCATAAAGTACGCGGTAACACTCTTTCCATACCAAATTCAGATGATTGATATAAGCTTCATAGGTATCATTGAAGCCTATTTGGTCATCAGTACCATAGTCTTTTAGTTGCCAATACGGAGGTGAAGTGATGACAAGGTGCACGCTTTTGTCGGGCACCTCTGTCATCTTACGGCTATCACCATTAATTATTGTATGTAGTGTTTTATTGGTCATTATGATTGTTTATACATCTTTTCCCTCAATTCTTGAATATTCTTGTCGTCCATATACTCATCAAAGGTCATATAGCGGTCTATGATACCACTAGGGGTAAGCTCGATGATACGATTGGCAACGGTTTGTGAAAATTCATGGTCATGGGTGGTGAAAAGCACGGTACCTTTGAAGTTCTTTAGCGAGTTATTGAAGGCGGTGATGCTCTCCAAATCCAAGTGGTTGGTAGGTTCGTTGAGCATTAGCACATTGGCGCGCAACATCATCATACGG
>CAJZFM010000327.1 GCA_915070235.1 uncultured Capnocytophaga sp.
AAAAGCATTGGCTACATCCCATTGAGTTTTTACCCATTGTCCTACAGCCTTGTCAATAATACCTATTTTTTGTTCATAGTCATTGGTTACGTTGTTTTCTATTATAGCTTTTTCGCCAAAATGGAATTTTAGTTCTGGCAAATAAGTGCTACTGCGAGGTAATATAAGGGTGAGCTTTTTGCCATCAGATGAAACTGAGGTGATAGTAGCTTCGGTGTCTCCAAAAGTTACTTTACATTGTTCTTTTTTAGGGAAATTCTCCCCTAAAATATCTACGCTATCACCTGCATAACCATAGTTTTTGCTATATGAAGTGATAACAATTGCTTTTTGTTCAGCAGATGGGGTAACATTGCTGTTGTTATTGCCGTTACCACTATTAGGGTTAGAATCGTCTTTGCCACAAGAGGTCAGTAGTAAGAGTACTAAGCCTATTGTTTTTAACATTTTCTCCATGTATATTTATTTTTAGTTTTTTACATTGCAAAAGTAATATTATTTTTCATTAAAACAACAAAGGCTGTCCAAAAAGTCCTATTTCTTGAAGGGAGAATTACAACTTGTCCCTACAATAGAGTTGTAAACAATTGATTTTCAATAGAGTAAAATTTAAAGATATTCGTTTTAAACTTTTGAAGAACAATGTTTTTAGACTTTTGGACAGCCTTTTTTTATTTGCTAATTGACAAATTTTCTAATTTGCTAATTCAATATGCAGTTCCTTAAGTTGTACCTCATCAATAGGCGAAGGTGCATCAATCATTACATCGCGGCCGCTGTTGTTCTTAGGGAAGGCGATAAAGTCGCGTATGGTTTCTTGTCCGCCAAGTAGTGCTACCAATCGGTCAAAGCCGAACGCTAAACCACCGTGAGGAGGAGCACCATAGCGGAAGGCATTCATTAAGAAGCCAAATTGTGCTTGTGCCTGCTCAGGGGTAAAGCCGAGTAGAGCAAACATCTTGGCTTGCAATTCGCGGTCAAAGATACGTATAGACCCGCCACCTACTTCGTTGCCGTTGAGTACAAGGTCATAAGCATTGGCACGTACAGCTCCTGGGTCGGTGTCGAGCAAAGGAATATCCTCAGGCTTAGGCGAGGTGAAGGGATGGTGCATCGCAAAGAAGCGGTTTTCCTCTTCGTTCCACTCGAGCAGAGGAAAATCCACTACCCATAGCGGGGCATATACATCGGGATTGCGCAAGCCCAAACGCTCGGCCAGTTCCATACGAAGGGCACTGAGTTGCCCGCGTACTTTGTTGGCCTTGCCTGAGAGGATACAGATAAGGTCACCAGCTTTGGCACCTGTACGTTCCGCCCATGCTTTGAGGTCATCTTCGTTGTAGAACTTATCTACAGAGGATTTGAAAGTGCCGTCTTCGTTGCATTTTACATATACCAAGCCAGAAGCCCCTATCTGTGGGCGTTTCACCCATTCTACCAAGGCATCAATTTCCTTGCGGGTGTAGCTGTTAGCACCAGGTACGGCAATACCTACCACCAATTCTGCCTCGTTGAACACCTTGAAATCACGATGCTGCGCAAGGTCGTTGAGCTCGCCAAACTTCATTCCAAAGCGGATATCGGGTTTGTCGTTGCCATAAGTTTTCATAGCCTCAGCGTAGGTCATACGAGGGAAAGCACCGAACTCTAATCCTTTGAGTTCTTTGAGCAAGTGCTTGGCTAAGCCCTCGAAGGTTTGGATAATATCCTCTTGTTCTACAAAAGACATCTCACAGTCTATCTGGGTAAATTCAGGTTGGCGGTCAGCACGCAGGTCTTCGTCGCGGAAACACTTTACGATTTGGAAGTATTTGTCAAGTCCCCCTACCATAAGTAGCTGCTTAAAGGTTTGTGGGGATTGTGGCAAGGCATAGAACTCCCCAGCGTTCATGCGGCTGGGCACCACAAAGTCGCGTGCCCCCTCTGGGGTAGATTTGATCAGGACAGGAGTCTCCACCTCTATAAAGCCTTGAGCGGAGAGGTAGTTGCGCACCATCATACCCACCTTGTGGCGGAAAATAAGGTTTTCACGTACAGGCGTACGGCGGATATCAAGGTAGCGGTACTTCATACGGAGGTCTTCGCCCCCATCGGTATTGTCCTCAATGGTAAAAGGAGGTACTTCTGAGTGGTTGAGTAGGGTGAGTGCCGTAACGAGGATTTCTATTTCCCCCGTAGGAATATTGGCATTAACAGCCTCACGCTTAATGACGGTACCTTGAATTTGAATTACATCCTCACGGGAGAGGGTTTTGGCTTGTTCAAAGACAGCTTTGTCGGTACGCTCTTCATCAAAGATTAGCTGGGTGATACCATAGCGGTCGCGTAGGTCTATCCAGATCATAAACCCTTTGTTACGAATGCGTTGTACCCAACCGCTAAGGGTTACTTGTTCACTGAGGTGAGCACTGTTAAGCGCTCCGCAGGTATGTGTTCTGTACATTTTTTTAAGTTTTGAGTTTTAAGTTATGAGTTATTTTTGATACTCCTCCAGTTCCTTAGTAAGCATATCTACATAAGGTTGGTGTTTGGGGAGATAG
>CAJZFM010000328.1 GCA_915070235.1 uncultured Capnocytophaga sp.
CCTATCACAACATAGGAGAGGTAACAGGGCAGATAGCAGACTACTTCGGTATCAAAGGTTATGTAACCAGTGTCAGTACCGCTTGTTCGTCTTCGGCCAATGCCATACTTACAGCGGCCAACTTGCTCCGTACAGGTCGCGCCCAGCGCATAGCTGTAGGCGGTGCCGATGCACTTTCGGTATTCACTATCAATGGTTTTAATAGCTTGATGATCCTCTCCGATGCTGATTGTACACCCTTTGATGCACATCGCAAGGGACTGAATCTGGGGGAGGCGGGCGCTTTCCTTATCATGGAGCGGGAGACTACCGCCTTAGCCGAAGGTAGAACCATCATAGGAGTACTCTCAGGTTGGGGCAATGCCAATGATGCCTATCACCAAACAGCCTCCTCCGAAGAGGGGGAAGGGGCTTTCTTGGCTATGCAGCAGGCTTTGGCTATAAGCGGACTTGCCCCCAGCGATATAGACTATATCAATGCCCATGGTACCGCCACGGTGAATAATGACCTTTCTGAGAGCCGTGCTCTGATGCGTATCTTTGGCGAGGAGGTACCAGACTTTAGCTCCACCAAACCCTTTACAGGGCATACCCTTGCGGTTGCCTCGGCTGTGGAGGCAATCTTTAGCCTGTTGGCAATCCAAGAGGGGGCGGTATGGCCTAACCTAAATTGGCAAACCCCTATGCCAGAGGTATCCCTCCGCCCACAGACAACGCTCAAGCGCAAGCCTATTAAGCATGTACTGTCCAACTCCTTTGGCTTTGGAGGGAACTGCTCAACGCTTATTTTTAGTAGAGCCAACCAGTGACCACTGGGTATGTGAGTGAAAAGCGAAAAACGAACCTTATGGCAATATTAATAAAACTCAAAAGACGTTGGGATATCTATCCCACTTTGCAAGAGGTGCTCAAGGCAACTCAAAACCTTAGTGTATCTCCTTTCGGACTTACCGAAGAGGGCTTGCAGGACTTTCGTGGGATTAAGCTCATAGGCGAAAGAGCGCAAGTTCCTTTGCGAAATGGCTATATGTGGGAAAACATATCCCAACCCCTCCACACCTCCCTATCTTATGCTGATTTTTCAGGCTCGGTGTGGCAGTATTTTGCCATTGAAGAAACAGACGATTTTACCCCTGTGATTGATCATGTTATTTTCGACGAAAGCATGTTTCAATTGAGTGCCTATGCTATTTGTGGAAATGGAGCCACCTTCTTATCGTGCAGTTTTGCTGGTTGCAAATACAAATGGGGAGATTTTATAGGGGCTACGCTAAAAGACTGTCGTTTTACCCAAATCAAAAAGAATGTCCGTTTAAAGTTCAATAGTTGCAAACTGTTAGAGGACTGTCTCTTTAGTGAAGAAATCCACAAGGCGCTTTTTTGGTATTCCAATCTGAAAAACTGTACCTTTGAAGGGTTGTTATACGACTGCTCTTTTTACGGAGCAGAAAAGATAGGAGACCTGCGTAAGGGTGAGATTATTCCACCTGAAAAAGTGGATAATAGAATGGACGGTGTGGATTTTTCTAAGGCGGATGTCATTATGTGTAACTTTTCGTCATTTTGTTATTTGGATAAAGTGAAACCCTCAAAAAACAATTGTGTATTCAAGCTAACCGATGAATTTCACAACTGTTTGCTTTCCATTATAGAAAATAGCGATAGTCCTTTAAAAGAGGAGTTGATAAAAGAGGCAAAATCAGACTTTGCTCCACATACTACAACTCCTTATAGAGTAGCACACCCCAAAGATTTTTTATATCCAGAAGAAGCAGAACTTACCCAAGCACTCTACGATTTTGTCTGTAAGGCAGCAGAAGCCACGGGGTGTAGGGTGAAGTAATAAATCTTTCATATTTTGAATACAAATAAAAAACATTATAAAATGAATATACAAGAGCAAAATGTCCCCCAGTCCTACCGAGATTTATTTGCTACTATTCCTGAAAAATCCAACTTTTTCTACGAATATGCACGCCGTAAGAAACCCACTCTTCCTAAAAGAGTTTATGTAATACAAGGTTTTTTCTCTCTTACCCGTGAAACTGATGATAATGGTGAAAAGCTGATTCCTACTTATCGACTACTTGCACAAAAAGACTTTTTCTACAAATCAATAGAAGGTAATAGTATAGACAAACTTCCTTCAGTTGAAGTTCTAAAAACAGCTTTTGCCTTTGGTGTTTCCGATGGTGGTATACTTTTCTTCCATCCCGAAAATCATAGTGTGTGGGTAATATATGATGACCTTTATACCGAATTAGTAGCTAATACCTTTGATGAATTTCTTGAAAAAGCAACTTTCCAAAAGCAATGGGATTTTAAATAGTAAATGGACAAAACAATTCTATGGACTCACAGTTTCTCATATACCAAAATCAAGAAGGGGATATCAAGATAGATGTACGCTTTCAAGATGAAATAATATGGCTTTCATTAGACCAAATGGCTACTCTTTTTAGCCGTGATAAATCTACTATATCACGACATATTAAAAATATTTTTGAAGAAGGAGAACTATACA
>CAJZFM010000329.1 GCA_915070235.1 uncultured Capnocytophaga sp.
CCATATCCTCATCACTTACCCCCCAGATGTTGGCAAAGGTAATCTCCTCAGGAGTGAAGTTGTCTCTATCTATGATGTCGTAGCCGTTACCAGCGAAGAAGTCTTTCATATTGTCAAAATAGCTATAGCCCCCATAGAGGTACTTGACACTATACCCTTTGGACTTGAAGACACTCCCCGTCGTGAATTTGTCCTTGTTATCCTTGCGCTTAACGATACTCTCACCAGGGGTAGGAGGCACACAAAGGGTTAGAGCCTCCAAACCGCGTACAGTACGGTTGCCTGTAGCGTATAAGTTGGTCAGGAAGATACTTTTTTGTGCTAAGCTATCGAGGAACGGAGTAATGCCCTCTGTATTGCCATAAGCCGCCATATATTCGGCCGAAAGGCTCTCTACCGAGATAAGCACCACATTCTTATGCTGCTCGTCATCTTCTCCTTCTACAGAATAAGGGAGTTTTTTAACAGAAACATAGTCTCGTACGCCACAGCTGGGTACAGGGGGCTTTCCCATCAATGTCATAAAATGCTTCAAAAAGGTGGTTCTTGCCTCCTCTTCGGGTAGGGTAGGGTAGAACTGGAAGAAATCCAGCTCGCTATGGGTGAAAGCATAATAGAACTTATAGACCCCGTTGGCGCGTATCTCCTGAACGAATACATTGTTGGACTTCACCTCATCAAATTTGGGGCACACCCATAAGCTCAATAGGAACAATGCCACATAGCCCCCCAAGAACAAGCCTTTTTCTTTAAGGTTAGGGATAGTCTCAAGGGTAGCTTTTGTTTTTTTATAGAGGAAAATAGTTAGGGCAAGTACCACGACAAATACCCCTGAGAAGAGCGGTACTACAGGGTAGCTCTCCATAATATTTCCGATAACCTCCGTAGTGTAGATCAGGTAATCCACCGCAATAAAGTTGTACCGTATCCCGAACTCATTCCAGAAGAAATATTCGCTAACCGCATTCATCACTATAGCAAAGGTATAGATAAATAAGGTAATGAAATAGAGTACATTACGCACTTGCTTGCGCCACTTACCCGCAAAGAGCATCGCAGCAAAGCAAAGGGTCTTTGCCCCAAAGAAGTACAAGGCGATTTCCTCTACCGAACCTCCATACTGGTAGAATATATTGTTAGGTACAAACTGTATATAGCCCAAGAGCAAGAGCATTGCTCCAAGGATAATATAGCCATAGGGCTTTTGGTACTTTACATTGGCGATAAAAAGGAAGTAGAGCACCAAGATACTAAGGGCTAAACTGATGATAAATACATCGTTCAAGGTGCCCACCAAAAGCATTCCCAATACTTGCCCCCAAGAAAAGGAGGTGGTGGTAATGGGGTGCCCCATAAAGATGATTCTAAGGATAAAAGAGATAACTATATATAAACCACCTATATACAAGAATGGTTTGAGCCTACTGAGCCATGCTTTCATAAGGATAAATTTTGTGTGCAAATATACAACAAACAAATGAATAAGTGGCTATCTTGGAAATAATTCTTATTTTTGCCCCACCAAATAGTCTGCTGATGCTTATCGTTGAAAATCTATCTTATACTTATACCAATACCAAGGTACTTGACAATATTCATTTCACCCTTGCCCCAGGGGAAGTACTCTCCATAGTAGGCGCAAGTGGTTCTGGTAAGTCTACTTTGCTCAAGTCCATCTATGGATTATTTGACCTTGAGCAAGGTAAAATCTCTTGGAAAGGGGCACCAGTCTTAGGTCCTTCGCATAATTTAGTGCCTGGTTTTGCCAAGATGAAGTACTTAGCACAGGATTTCGGGCTGATGCCTTATATGACAGTGGAGGAAAATGTAGGTAAGTACCTCTCTAACCTTGACTTGTGTAAAAAGCGAGCTCGTGTGCAGGAGCTGCTGGAGATGACCCTGATGCAGGACTATGCCAAGGTAAAGCCTGTGCAGCTCAGTGGCGGCCAACAACAGCGGGTAGGCTTGGCGCAGGCCTTGGCACAGGCGCCTGAAGTGCTGCTCTTGGACGAACCTTTTAGCCAAACCGATAGTTTCCTTAAGAATAATATACGCCAGAATCTATTTGCCTTCGTCAAAGCACACCAGATTACCACTCTTGTCGCTACCCATGAGAGCCAAGAATCCTTAGGCTTTTCCGATAGGATTATGATCCTCAGAGAGGGCAAGCAGCTGCTGATAGATACCCCTGAAAGGGTTTATTATTCTCAAAACGAATATGTAGCTTCGCTTTTTGATTTGGTCAATAAGGTACAAGTAGCAGGACAGTGGCGACTGTATTACCCTCACCAACTGAGGGTGGTAGCTCAATCTCCTTGGCAAGTAACCGTGGAAGGGTGCTACTTCCAAGGGGGGTATTACCTGTTGGTGTGCAAGGAAGCCAAGGGGCGTGTGTATGTAAAACATACTGAAAAAATAGAGAAAGAAAAAAAAGTTTGCTTAGAGATAGGAAATTAATATAAAATGTTGTATATTTGCCCCACTAAAAAAGAAAAGATTATGACAGCATTTTTTAA
>CAJZFM010000330.1 GCA_915070235.1 uncultured Capnocytophaga sp.
TCTTATAAGTAGCGATTTTCTGTTCTAACTCATTATTGTTGAGTATTTCCTTGACTACCTTTCCTGTTTTACTATCATTAAGGGTATAGAGGTTGGGCTTCTTCACGCTTGAAAACTCATTGATAAACAAGGAGAAATCAGGGCTAAAGGTAGCCTCATTAGTACCAGCCTCTACGGCCAAAGCTTGCTTGTCCTTGCCTGAAAGCGCGATGCTATAGATACCACGATTAATAGAACCAGGTTCAGTGGATTGGTAATAGATACGCTTAGCCTTAGGATTATAGCCATAGTACTCGGTTACCTCCCACTTTCCTTGGGTAATTTGTCTTAAAAGCTTACCTGCTTTGTCATAGTGGTAGAGGTGATTATAGCCATCTTTCTCAGAGGTAATGATAAAGCTATTGTCGTCCAAGAAAGTAAGGTTATCTGTAATACTTACATAGGCCTTATCCACTTCGTGGTATACGGACTTAAATTGCTTAGTGGCAGCATCTACAAAGAGGATATTGAAATCGTTCTGATGCCTATTGAGCGTTTGGATACTTAGCACATTAGCCTCATTTGTCCATTGGATACGAGGAATATAGTAAGCATCTACAGGGATTTGAGTGGCCTTCTGTCCATTTACATCATAAAGGTAAAGGCTTACCACTGAGTTCTTTTCGCCTGCTTTAGGATACTTGAAAGTCTCTTGGGTAGGATAGAGTTTAGTGCCAAAGACATCCATAGAAAATTCAGGTACTTCGCGCTCATCAAAACGGATATAAGCTAAAAAAGTACCGTCAGCATTCCAATCAAAGGTTCTTACAATGCTGAACTCTTCTTCGTATACCCAGTCGCTAGTACCATTGATAATCTTGTTTTTCTCCCCATCAAAAGTTACTTGTTTTTCTTTTTTGGATTGGGTATCATATATATAGATATTGTTCTGATATACATAAGCCACCTTATCCCCCTTAGGAGAGAAGAGTGGTTCTTGAATCTTCTTATCTGTTAGCTTAGAGAGTTCTTGTTTTTTAAGGTCAAACACATAGAAATCTGCTGAAAAGGAATGCCTAAAGATAGATTCCTTATTGGTCGCAATAAGAATTTTATCCTCCTGCTGATTAAAAGTATAGCTGTTGATACGCTGGATTTGGGGATAGTTTTTGGTATCAAAAAGCGTTTTTTCCTTCTGTAGGGTTGCAAAATTATACAAATCAATGGTATAATTAAGATTTGTATAATCATAATTAAGCACTGTATATTGGTTGGTATGCTTCAGTGCAGAAAGATTGGTCATTCCACTGGGATAGAAAGCGTAATCTGTCCAAATGTCTTTTAAAGTAATCAGCTTATCTTGCGCACTCACATTCAGGGAGATAGCCAGCAAAAATAGCCAAAAATAATTTATTTTAGTTCTCATCTTTAAGATATTTTTTGTAGCTACAATTTTACGTTTTTTTTCTGATATAACCACAACTTTTTTGTTTTTTTTAATTCTAACAAAAAAAGCGACCTGAAGAACAGATCGCCTTGATAAAATACTTCAGTCCCTTCTACTTAGTTATTTGAAAAAAGAATGAGCGGTAACATCTACGCGTTCGGTTCCTTCTTTTGAGAATTTAATCAATTGCTTTACCCAATAGAAGAAAAAGCCAAATAGCACTACGAGCATAATCCACGTGGCAATATTGGCTCCCCACCAAGAAGAAAGCTCTAAATGTCTTAGATAGTCATAAGGCGCAAAAGCAATTTCTTCAAAAAAATACTTGATTCCTTTAAAAAATGCTGTCATAATCTTTTCTTTTTTAATGGTGCAAATATACAACTTTTTTTCTATTTTCCTACTTTTAAAAAAACTTTTTTTCCTTTTTCTATTTTTTCATTGTGTTTTATATAAAACAATTGTTTATCCGAACGACAGAGAATCAAGTAATCTCCTCCTTGAAAAAAGCAATTTTCTACCTCTGCTTGCCAAGGGGATTGATTGACAATATGTATCTGGTGAGGGTAGTATAAGTGTTCTTTTCCTTCCACTTGTACCTTATTAACCACATCGAAGAGGGTAGCTATATACTCATTCTGTGAGTAATAAACCTTTTCAGGAGTGTCTATCAGCAATTGCTTGCCGTCCTTTATAATCATAATCCTATCCGAAAACCCAAGTGCCTCTTGGCTCTCGTGGGTGGCTATAAGAGCTGTGATTTTATGCTCCTTAAGGAAAGCAAAAAGATTCTGACGAATGCGATTCTTAAGAAAACTATCCGTCTGGCTAAAAGGCTCATCCAAAAGAAGCACTTCAGGTGCTTGTGCAAGGGCTTGCGCCAAGCCTACACGCTGTTTCTGCCCTCCACTAAGGAAAAGAGGCTTTACCTTGGCATAGTCCTGCATAAGGGTCATCTCCAATAGCTCTGCTACACGAGCTCGCTTCTTAGGCAAATCCAGATTTGAGAGGAATTTTCCCACATTTTCCTCCACTGTCATATAGGGCATCAGACCAAAATCCTGTGCCAAATATTTCATCTTAGGGAA
>CAJZFM010000331.1 GCA_915070235.1 uncultured Capnocytophaga sp.
AAAGGTAGGTCTAAGAGGTTGTCAAATTGTGATACCCATGCAAAAAAAATTACAAATAAAAAAATATGGGAAAATATTTGATTTTTGTAATTAAATGTTATATCTTTGCTCTTTTATTAGTGAAAAGTGAAAAATGAAAAGTGAATAATAACTAAACTCAAAATTTGAAACTCAGCATTCAAAACTTTTTCTATAATATTCTTAACTTTAAAAATTAAAAAAATGAAATTTACAGAGTACAAAGCCTTAGAACTGACCCGAATAGCCGAAGAGATATTGCAATTCTGGAAAGATAACGCTATATTTCAGAAAAGTATAGATTTCCGCAATGGGAAGGAGCCTTTTATCTTCTATGAAGGGCCGCCTTCTGCTAATGGATTGCCTGGTATTCATCACGTAATGGCACGTTCGCTAAAGGATATTTTCTGCCGTTTCCACACCCAATTGGGCGAACAAGTATTCCGTAAAGCAGGTTGGGATACCCATGGGCTGCCTGTGGAGTTGGGGGTAGAAAAGGAATTAGGCATTACCAAGGATGACATTGGTAAAAAAATCTCTGTAGCCGATTATAACAAAGCCTGTAAGGAAGCGGTGATGCGCTATACTAATATATGGAACGACCTTACCGAAAAGATAGGCTATTGGGTGGATCTGGAAGATCCTTATATCACCTACAAGCCCAAATATATGGAAACGGTATGGTGGCTTCTTAAACAATTGTATAATAAGGGGTTACTCTACAAGGGTTATACCATACAGCCCTATTCACCTAAGGCAGGGACAGGGCTTTCTTCTCATGAGCTTAACCAACCTGGTTGCTATCGTGATGCAAGTGATACGACCATTACCGCTCAGTTCAAGGTAAAGGATTTCTCTCCTAAAGCAAAGGTAGAGCTTGGTTCTCCTGAGGGTGCTGTGTATATATTGGCTTGGACGACTACTCCTTGGACATTGCCGTCCAATACCGCTTTGGCAGTAGGCAAAGATATTGACTATGTCTTGGTACGTACCTTTAACCAATATACTTTTGAACCTATACAAGTGGTGTTGGCTAAGGAATTGGTAGAAAAGCAGTTTGGAGCAAAGTTCTTCAAAACTTCTGAGGAGGCAGATTTTATTGCTTATGCTAATGATGAAAATCGCAAGAAAATCCCTTATGAGGTTTTGGCAGAGTGTAAGGGAGCAGATCTTATGGGTACTACCTATGAGCAACTCATTCCCTGGTTCCTCCCTGATGAAAACCCAGAAAAAGCCTTTAGAGTGATTCCAGGCGACTTTGTAACCACTGAGGACGGTACAGGTATCGTGCATATAGCGCCTACCTTTGGCGCAGATGACGCCCGTGTAGGGAGAGAAAATGGCATTCCGCCCATGTTGGTCAAAGATGAGAATGACAATTTAGTACCTTTGGTGGATTTGCAAGGGCGTTTTCTCAAAGGAGACAAGGTACCTGCGCTTTTTGCAGGAAAATATATCAAGAATGAATATTACAAGAGTGGCGAGGCACCCGAAAAATCATGGGATGTGGAGCTGGCTATATTGCTCAAGACAGAAAACAAGGCCTTTAAGGTAGAAAAATATGTCCATAGCTATCCTCACTGCTGGCGTACAGATACCCCTGTGCTTTACTATCCCTTAGACTCATGGTTCGTTAAGATGACCGCAGTAAGAGATCGCTTGGTGGCTCTCAATCAAGAGATCAACTGGAAACCTAAGGCTACAGGAGAAGGGCGTTTTGCCAATTGGTTGGAGAATATCAATGACTGGAATCTCTCCCGTTCCCGCTATTGGGGAATTCCGCTACCTATTTGGCGTACCGAGGATGCCAAGGAAGAAAAAGTTATCGGCTCGGTGGAAGAGTTGGTGAGTGAAATCAACAAGGCGGTAGCGGCAGGTGTGATGAAAGAAAATCCGTTTAACAATTTCAAAGTAGGGGATATGTCCGAGGCCAATTACGACCAGATAGACCTGCATAAGAATATAGTAGATGAAATCGTTTTGGTTTCCAACTCAGGCAAGCCCATGAAGCGCGAAAGTGACCTGATAGACGTATGGTTTGACTCAGGGTCTATGCCTTATGCTCAGGTACATTATCCTTTTGAAAACAAAGACCTTATAGACAAGGGCAAGGCCTTCCCAGCCGACTTTATTGCGGAGGGCGTAGACCAGACCCGCGGTTGGTTCTATACCCTACATGCGATTGCTACAGCGGCATTTGATACCATTTCGTTTAAGAATGTGATGTCCAACGGCTTGGTATTGGACAAAAATGGACAAAAGATGTCCAAACGATTGGGTAATGCGGTAGATCCGTTTGAGACCTTGGCCAAGTACGGAGCCGATGCCACTCGCTGGTATATGATCTCCAACGCCAACCCTTGGGACAACCTCAAGTTTGACGTAGATGGGATAGAGGAAGTACGCCGCAAGTTCTTCGGTACGCTTTACAATACCTATTCTTTCTTTGCTCTCTATGCCAACTTAGACGGCTTTACCTATGCTGAGG
>CAJZFM010000332.1 GCA_915070235.1 uncultured Capnocytophaga sp.
TAGCAGGAAAGCTAACAAGCAGCCAACCTTGTGGGTTTTCTATAGGGTCATATACGCCCTCTTGCTCGAGTAAGCGCCCCGCTAAGTCTTCCATATGCCAACGGGTAAAGACCAACAACTGTTGGCTATCGTTGTGCAAACGTGTGGAGGCTACCGTATCATACCAGTCAGCCACGTTCTGACGAATCACGGGTGACCAAGCAGAGGAAGCATCTTTATAAAGGTCGTCCATGATGAGCATATCTACAGGTTCGCCAGTTAGGGAGCCACCTACACCAATCGTCTTAAAACTGCCTTGGTAGCCTACAATCTCGCATTCATCGGAGTTGCGGGCGTAGTTACGGCTTCTTCTTCCTTGTTCTTGGTAGCTTGCTTGACCAGCGAGGAGCGTTTGTGGAAACAACTCGTAATAGCGATCATCGTCCATGATGCGTTGCAATTCCCTATTAAATTTACGCGCTTTGATAGCGTTATAGGAGACTATAGCTATACGCTTGTCAGGGTCTTGTCCTAAGACAAAAGCAGGTAGGCGACGGGTGGCGCCTTCGCTCTTTCCATGTTGGGGAGGCATGGTAATCATCAGCTTTTTGATTTCTCCCATGGCGAAACGTGTTAGCACCTCGTAATAGGCAAGGTGAAAAGGCGCAGGAGCGAAAGAAGGGAGCGTACGCTGGGTAAAGGAAAGGAGATTGGTGTGAGGGCAGGATACAAGTGCTGTAGGGCTAAATGGTAATTCACCCTCGTTATCGTTGTCCTCATCATCGTCTATATCAGGTTGGGTGAATGAATTATCTACTCCTCTTTCACGGATTTTAACCCTACAAGTAGGTGTTAAGCATTCGGGTGTTGTTTGGGTAGGCGCTTTTCGCTTTTCATTATTGACTTTTCGCTTTTCACTTCCCCACCCTTCCAAGCGCATAATGATACGAATAGCGGCAATACTATTGTTAATGGTAGGGACAACCGTCTCTCCATTGCTATCCAAGGGCTCACGACGAGCATATGTCCAAAGTATATCTAAAGCCTCTTCCATAATGATTAATGATTAATGCCAGCAATGATTAATGACTGACAGCTGACCACTGACTGGGTGCAAAATTACAACATTTAGGACGGGGAAGTCAAGGAAAAGAGGGACGAGAAGTAAGAATTTATACAATAAAAAATGGTGTTAAGTATTTAACAGAGGTCAGACATCAGAGGACAGAAGTCAGTAATCAGATACTGACTACTGACCGCTGACTACTGACCGCTGACATCTGTCTTCTGACCACTAACCACTGCCTACTGACGGCTGATGACCTTAATAGTTTCTTTTACCCTCTGAGCCAGTAAGCAGGCTTGTTCTATATCGCGGTGGGTGATGGTGATATGTCCCATTTTGCGGAAAGGACGTGTTTGTCGTTTGCCATAGATATGAGGGGTGATGCCAGGGAGGGAGAGGACGTCCTCTATATGCTCATAAATCACATCGCCTGCATAGCCTTCAGCTCCGACGAGATTGACCATGACACCAGCGACTTTGCTTTCGGTGCTGCCCAAAGGCAAATCCAAAATAGCTCTTAGGTGCTGCTCAAACTGAGAGGTATAGCTTGCCTCAATGGAGTAGTGGCCAGAGTTGTGCGGGCGTGGGGCTACCTCATTGACCCATATCTCTCCCTTAGTGGTAAGGAAGAGTTCTACAGCTAACAGACCGATGCTGCCAAAGCTCTGGGCTACCTCAAGGGCTATCTGTCGGGCTCTCAGGCTGGTATTCTCAGCAATACGAGCAGGGCAAAGCACATACTCTACTTGGTTGGCCTCAGGGTGGAACTCCATTTCCACGACGGGGTAGGTGGTCACTTCCCCCTTGGGACTACGGGCAACAATCACGGCCAGTTCCTTGTCTATCTGGGCACACTGCTCGGCTATACAAGGCCCTTCGGGGAGTGCATGGAGGTCTTGGCTTGAACGGACGATTTTCACTCCATTGCCATCATAGCCAAAGCGGGTACTCTTCCACACAAAGGGGTACGTCCATCGGCCTTCGGCAACCGCAGCGGCTAAGAGAGTAGGGGAGTCAAAAGCCTCAAAGGGAGCGGTAGGAATCCCATGTGCCTTGTAGAAAGCCTTCTGGGCACCCTTGTCCTGAATGATTCGCAGGCTTGCAGGGGTAGGATACACCTTGACCCCCTCTTGTTCTAAGCGTTCAAGGGCATCTACATTGACATTTTCTATTTCAAAGGTAAGCAAATCGGCCTGCTTGCCGAACTGGTATACCGTGTCGTAGTCCATCAGGTCGCCCTGAAAGAAAGCATGACAGCCGAAGCGAGCAGGTGCCTCTGAGCTGGGATCAAGCACTATGGTGCGGATATCGTATTTGAGGGTTTCGCTAAGGAGCATCTTTCCCAGTTGCCCGCCACCGAGAATCCCTAAAGTAAAATCAGTAGAAAAATAGGACACTTTTTTAATGATTAATGGTTAATGATCAATGAGTTGATTAACTGATTAGATGAGTCAATTAAA